>JBEVDF010000087.1:0-3976 GCA_040514145.1 Aeromicrobium sp. | reverse complement strand
AGATGCTCACCTGGCAGACCGAGCGCTTCCTCGAGCTGGAGACGCACCGCGAGGGCCACGTCGTCCACGTCCGCCCCGAGCAGGTCGTCGAGATCGCCTTCGACGGGCTCCAGCGCTCCACGCGCTACCCCGGTGGCCTGGCCCTGCGGTTCGCGCGCGTCGTCCGCTACCGCGACGACAAGGCGCCTCACGAGGCCGACACGATCGACACGGTCCGCTCGCTCGTCACGGGCTGAGCCGACCGTGATCTCGATACGGCGTCTCGCTGCGCTCGCCCCCAACTCGATCACCGGCTCAGGGTGGTCGAGTAGCACCGCGAGGGACGAGCGGCGTATCGAGACCACGCCCGGACAGACAGCAGCCCCGCCGGGGAGGAATCCGGCGGGGCTGCTGGTCGGGGTGCGTCAGCCCGCGTTGCGGATGCTGCGCAGGTTCACGACGCGGTAGCCGGCGTCGAACGTCAGCCCCTTCGTGAAGTAGTTCGCCACGGGCTGCATCAGCGGGACGAAGTCGGCCCGCTCCAGCAGCGCGGCCTCGGCCTCGCCCCAGCGCTGGCAGCGCTCGTCGCCCTCGAGGCTCGACACACGGTTCTTGATCATGTCGTCGAAGACCTCGTTGTCCACGCGGCCCCAGTTCATGGCACCGCCCTCGCCGAAGACCGAGCTCATCTTGGTCGCCATCGGATAGGGCGTGCGGATCGCGGTCTGGTACGGGTAGACGAAGATGTCCCAGCCGGAGCCGTCGCCGTAGATGATGCCCGCGCCCTGGGCCAGGGTGCCGTTGGTGATCTTGACCTTGATGCCCAGCTGGCGCAGCGCGTCGGCGATGTAGTCCGGGCCCGAGTTCTGCACGTCGTAGCCGAGCAGCTCGACCGTCAGCTCCTTGCCGCCGGGTCCGTACCCGGCCGCTTCGAGCTCGGCCTTGGCCTTGTCGACGTCGTGCTCCGGCACGAACTTCTCGTTCTCCGCCGTGTAGCAGTTCATGTTGTCGGTGATCACCGTGCGCGCGGGCTCGGCCACCCCGAACGACGCCGCCTTGGCGTAGCCGGCCGGGTCGAGGGCGTGGGCGACCACGCGACGCAGGCGCTCGTCGGCGAACGGACGACCGTCGCGCTCGTTGAACGACACCGCGTCGGCGCCGTACGCCTTGCCCTGGATCGGCTCGTGCTCGCGCTCGAGGCGCTCGGAGTCGCGGCCCAGGATCGCGGCGATGTCGGTCGCGCCGGTCTCGAACAGGTTGGCGCGCGTCGAGTCCGCCGTGACCACGCGCATCGTGATCTTCTCGGGGATCTCCGCGTCGTCGGCCAGACCCGGGGAGTCCCACGCCTCCAGCACGTACTCCTCACCGCGCTTGAGCGTGGTGATCTTGTACGGACCCGACCCCTGCGGCGCGGTGGCGAGTCCCTCGATGTCGGCGAGGCCCTTCGGGCAGACGATGAACGCGTTCGTCATCGACTCCAGCATGTCGGTGTGGGGCTCGTTGACCTCGATCGTGAGGGTGTCGGCGTCGTCATCGCCGACGATCGACTTCGCGCCGCCGGAGCCGAACAGCCGGCCGCGGAAGGGCGAGCCCGACTCGGGGTCGGCGAGACGCTCCATGTTCTTGGCGAGGTCCGACGGCTGCAGGTCGGATCCGTCGCTGCACTTGAGGTCGGGGCGCAGGGTGAACACGACCTTGGTCGGCGTGACCTCCCACTTCGAGGCCATCGCGGGCGCGACACCGCCGGTCTTGTGGTCCTGGCGGACCGGGGTGTCGTAGACGGCCTCGAAGAGCTGCATCGCGCCCTGGTCGGAGGCCGAGAGCGCGGGGTCGAACGTGTCCACGTCGTTGCGCAGGTCCATCACGAGGCTCTCGGGAACCTCCCCTGCCGCGCCCTGCGATCCTCCCGACTCCCCGCCGCACGCCGCGAGCGTGAGCGCCGCGACCGCCACCAGTGCCGATGCCTGAATTCGTCTCGACATGTCCAGCCTTCCGTTCATTGGGCATGTGATCGTCCTCACACGTTCCGCTCATCCTTGCGGGTGGGAGGCGGCAAAGTCAATGTTGAACTCAAGTTTATTTGAATCCGATTTCAACTCATGCGAAAGGGCCGCGCGGATCACCGCGCGGCCCCTCCCCAGACGTGTCTCAGCGTGCGTGCGTGACGCCCCCGTCGACCGTGATGGTCGAGCCGACGACGTAGTCGCCGGACCGGGCCGCCAGGTAGATCGCCGCGGCGGCCATGTCCTCGGGCTCGCCGATGCGGCCCGCCGGGATCGAGGACTTGATCTCCTCGCCCCGGTCACGGGCGTCCTTGTTCATGTCCGAGGCGAACGCGCCCGGCGCGATGCCGCTGACGACGATGTCGTCCTCGATCAGCCGGATCGCCATGCGGCGGGTCAGCTGGATGACCCCGGCCTTGCTCGCGTGGTACGAGTACGTCTCCTGCGGGTTCAGGCTGATGCCGTCGATCGAGGCGATGTTGATGACCTTCGCCAGGTGGTCGTTCGCGGCCGCGATGAGGTCGGACTTGAGAGCCTGCGTCAGGAAGAACAGCGACTTGACGTTGAGGTCCATGACCTTGTCCCAGCCCGACTCGGGGAACTCGTCGAACGGCGCGCCCCAGGCGGCACCGGCGTTGTTCACCAGGATGTCCAGGCTCGACTCGTGCTCGCGGTAGCGCGCGACGAGGTCGTTGATGCCGTCCAGCGTCGAGACGTCGGCCGGCAGCGAG
The DNA here is from genome assembly GCA_040514145.1 of Aeromicrobium sp. Lineage (GTDB taxonomy): Bacteria > Actinomycetota > Actinomycetes > Propionibacteriales > Nocardioidaceae > Aeromicrobium. The sequence goes on along the minus strand of JBEVDF010000087.1, from coordinate 1,263 downwards.
ACGCACGTGCCGAACTCCGAGAGCTCGGCGGCGGTGGCGTCACACGCCTCGGCCTTGCGAGCCGAGATGTAGACCCGTGCCCCCTGCTTGAGGAAGCCCTCGGCGATCATCCGGCCGATCCCGCGGGACCCTCCGGTGATGAGAGCGGTGCGGCCTTCGAGGGAGAACAGTGACGTGGTGTCCATGGATGAAGCCTCCAGATGAGTGGTGAGGTGGGTCGGGGGGTCAGTGCTGCGGCAGGTCGACGAGGCCGGCCAGGTCGGACCGGTGCGCCGCGGGCGTGCCGAGCGCGAGCTGGTCGGACTTGGCCCGCTTCAGGTAGAGGTGGATCGCGTGCTCCCACGTCATGCCGATGCCGCCGTGGAGCTGCAGCGCCTCCTCGGCCGCGTGCACCGCGACGTCGGAGCAGTACGACTGCGCCACGGCCTGGGCGACCGGGGCGTCCGGATCGCTCGCGGCGAGCGTGTCCGCGGCGTACCGCGCGGCCGCCTGGGCCTGGGTGACCTCGAGGTAGAGGTCGGCGAGCCGGTGCTTGATCGCCTGGAACGAGCCGATCGGCCGGGCGAACTGGATGCGCGTCTTGGCGTACTCCACGGTGGTCTCCAGGCACCACTGGGCCAGGCCCAGCTGCTCGGAGGCCAGCAGTGCGGCGCCCGCGGCCAGCGCGGCGTCGACCGCCGCGACGGCGGCATCGCCCTCGGCCAGCACGCGGCCCTCGTCGGTCGGGGTGACCGAGGCCAGCTGCCGGCTCATGTCCAGCGTCGTGAGCGGCGTGACCTCGGCGGCCTCGTGCAGCACGAGGCGCACGGTCCCGTCGATCGAGGTCGGCACGAGGAAGAGGTCGGCACCGAGCGCTCCGGCGACCGGAGCCGTGGCGCCCTCCCCCGCCGACCACGCGCCGGCACGAGCCGACCACGGCAGGACCAGGACGGCCCGGCGGTCGCCCGAGGCCACCTGCGGCAGGACGTCCTGCGCCTCGACGGCCAGCAGGGCGGTGGTCGCGATGACCGCGCTCTCCAGGAACGGGACCGGCGCCACGGCGCGACCCAGCTCCTCGAGCACCACGGACGCCTCTCGCGCGCCCGCGCCCGCGCCACCCCACTGCTCGGGGACCAGCAGGCCCGCCAGGCCGAGGTCGCCCGCCAGGGCGGACCACGCCGCCGAGACGTCGGTGTCCGGAGCGTCGTAGAGCGCCGCCACGGTCGCGGGATCGACGGTGCGCTTCAGCGCGCCACGCACGCTGGATCGCAGCGACTCCTCGAC
>JBEVDF010000028.1:0-19334 GCA_040514145.1 Aeromicrobium sp. | reverse complement strand
CGAGCCGTCCGCCGCCCGGTGCTGGGTGTGGCGCTTCGGCGGGACCAACCCGGAGCTGCGGTAGTGGGCCATGTCAGGCCTTCCTAGAAGTTCCCTCGCCGTGCCTGCTCACGCTCGATCGCCTCGAACAGGGCCTGGAAGTTCCCCTTGCCGAAGCCGAGGGACCCGTGGCGCTCGATCAGCTCGAAGAACACGGTCGGCCGGTCGCCGATGGGCCTGGTGAAGATCTGCAGCAGGTAGCCGTCCTCGTCGCGGTCGACGAGGATGCCGCGCTTTTGCAGCTCCTCGATGGGCACCCGGACCTCGCCGATGCGCTCGCGCAGGGCCGGGTCGGTGTAGTACGAGTCCGGCGTGGCGAGGAACTCGATGCCCGCGTCGCGCAGCCAGTCCACGGTGGCGAGGATGTCGTTGGTCGCGAGCGCGAGGTGCTGCACGCCGGGGCCGTCGTAGAACTCCAGGTACTCGTCGATCTGCGACTTCTTCTTGCCCATCGCCGGTTCGTTGAGCGGGAACTTCACGCGGTGGTTGCCGCTGGCCACGACCTTGCTCATCAGGGCGCTGTACTCGGTGGCGATGTCGTCGCCGACGAACTCGGCCATGTTGGTGAAGCCCATGACACGGCGGTAGAAGTCGACCCACTCGTCCATGCGGCCGAGCTCGACGTTGCCCACGACGTGGTCGAGCGCCTGGAAGATCCTCTTCGGCGCGCCCTCGGGGCGCTTCATCGTGGAGGAGCGCGCGACGTAGCCGGGCAGGTACGGGCCGGAGTAGCGGCTCCGGTCGATCAGCGAGTGGCGGGTCTCGCCGTAGGTCGCGATGGCGGCCATCCGCACCGTGCCGTGCTCGTCGGTCACGTCGTGCGGCTCCTCGAGGACGGTCGCTCCCTGGGCGCGGGCCTGCTTCACGCAGGTGTCGACGTCGGGGACCTCCAGGGCGATGTCGACGATGCCGTCGCCGTGCCGGCGGTGGTGGTCCATCACGGGGCTGTTCGGGTCGACGCCGCCCTGCAGCACGAACCGCACGGCGCCGCTGGCCAGCACGTAGGAGTGGTGGTCGCGGTTGCCGGTCTCGGGCCCGGAGTACGCGACGAGGTCCATCGCGTAGGCCGACATGAAGAAGTGGGCGGACTGGGTCGCGTTGCCGACGTTCCACACGATGGCGTCCCACCCGGTGACCGGGAACGGGTCGGTGGACGAGTCGTGCTCGACCAGGCCGACCAGCTGTTGGAGCTGCTCGAGGTCGAGGTGCGCCAGGCGCTCGGCATCGGTGAGGTCAAGGCTCATGTGACTCAGGACACACCCGGGCGGACCACTGGGCAACCGGCGCACGTCGGGATGGTCAGACTCGACATTTCGCGCACGAGTTCGCGCCATGAGGTAGTCAGATTGCTAGGCTCAGATCATGTTGGACCGATTGGACGTCGCCCTGATCGACGCGATGCACACCCACCCCCGGGTCGGCGACCTCGAGCTGTCGCGTCTGCTGGGTGTCGCCCGCGCCACCGTGGCCTCGCGACTGCGCAAGATGGAGGAGGCCGGCGTCATCACCGGCTACGCGCCCGACATCGACCTCGCCGCCGCCGGGCACCCGGTGCAGGCGTTCGTCACCCTGCAGATCGTGCAGGGATCCATCGACGACGTCACCGAGGAGCTGGTGTCACTGCCGAACGTCCTGGAGGCGTTCATCACCAGCGGCGACGCCGACATCGTCTGCAAGATCGCCGCGACCTCCCACGAGGACCTCAAGGACACCTTGCTGCACATCAGCGGATCGGGGTCGGTGGCGCGCACCAGCAGCGTGATCGTGCTGTCCGAGCTCGTCCCGGCCCGAGTGCTGCCGATGCTGCGCAAGGGTGCGGCCGACCCTCCCCCGCGTGCTCCCGCGTTCCGCTGAGCCGGACTCTCATCGAGCGCTCATTCGGATCGGCGCCCGAACCGGGAGAATGGCAGCATGCGCTCCCGCTCCCTCATGATCGCCGGCCTGCTCGGCGCGGTGGTCCTCGCGCTCGGCACCGTGCTGGCGGGACGCCTGATGCCCGCGTCGGGCACCGACGGCACGGTCGTGCCGGTCGTCATCACCCCCACCGACTCGAGCGCGTCGCAGACCCCTGCCACCGAGGAGCCCACGGCCGCACCCCCGTCGAGCCCCGCACCGACCGAGCCGAGCCAGGTGAAGCCGTCACCGAGGTCCTTCGACGATGACGACGATGACGACGACTCCCCCGACGATCGCGAGGACGATGACCGCGATCACCGCGATGACGACTGAGTCGCGCGGCCGGAGCCGGGCGTGGTGAGGCGGCCGCGCCTCGCGTTCTCGGTCCGCAGCCGCCTGATCGTCGCGATCGCGGTGCTCGTCGGGGCCGCGCTGCTCGCTGCCGGTGTCGCGATGTGGGTCGTGGAGTCGCGCCGGATCGACCAGAGCATCGACGCGGCGATCACCCAGGAGTTCGCCGAGTTCCGCGCCGCGACCGCCGCCGACGCCGGCATGGGCGCGGACGCCCAACTGGAGGCGTTCCTGGCCCGGACGCTGCCCGACGACGGCGAGATCGTCTGGACCTTCCCGACCACCGGCGGGCCGAAGTACATCGGCGACCCCGACCGGAACCTGCTGGACTCCCCGCGCTTCACGGCCCTCGTGGAGGACCTGCGCGCGAGGGGCGGGCTGCGCACCTTCACCGCCGGCGGCGACACCTACCGCGTGGGGGTCCTGCCGGTGCAGGAGGCCGACCGCACGGCGGCCCTCGTGGTGAGCCGCGACCGGACCCGGGCCCAGGAGCAGCTGAACGACCTGCTCATCACCTACGCGCTCGTCGGCCTGCTCGCCCTGGTCATCGTCGTGGCGGTGTCGTCCTGGCTGGCCGGTCGCCTGCTGCGGCCGCTGAGCCGCTTGCGCGACACGGCCCGCGACATCAGCGCGGGCTCCCTCGACGAGCGGCTGGAGGTGACCGGCCACGACGACCTCACCGACCTGCAGATCACCTTCAACGCGATGCTCGACCGCCTCGAGGCGGCGTTCGCGACGCAGCGACGCATGCTCGACGACGCCGGCCATGAGCTCCGCACCCCCCTGACCGTCCTGCGTGGACACCTCGAGGTGATGGCGCCCGACGACCCGGCCGACGTCGCGGAGACCCGGGCGCTGCTGCTCGACGAGATCGACCGCATGTCCCGGCTGGTCGACGAGCTGCTGGTGCTGGCCAAGGCCCGGCGGCCCGACTTCATCCGACCCGAGCCGGTCGACCTGCCCACCCTCGGCGACGGGATCGTGGCGCGGTCCCGGGCGCTGGCCGACCGCGACTGGCGCACCGACCTGTCCGCCGACGGCGTGGCACTGCTCGACGGGCAGCGGATCACGCAGGCGCTCCTGCAGCTCGCCGACAACGCCGCGCGCCACACGCGGGAGGGTGACCTGATCACCATCGGGTCGAAGTCCTCCCCCACCACCGTGGAGTTCTGGGTGGCCGACACCGGGCCGGGGGTGCCTCCCGAGCTGCGCGAGGAGATCTTCGACCGCTTCACCACGACCAGCTCGCACGACGGCTTCGGCCTGGGGCTGTCGATCGTGAGCGCGATCGCCGAGGCCCACGGGGGTCGCGTGGTCCTCGACGACTCGCCCGCAGGCGCGGGGGCCGTCTTCCGGCTGCGCCTGCCGAGGGAGGAGGATCGGTGACATGAGCCGGATCCTGGTGGTCGAGGACGAGGAGCGCATCGCCTCGTTCGTCGCCAAGGGACTGCGGTCCGAGGGGTTCACGCCCACGGTCGTCTCGGACGGCATCACCGGACTCGACTACGCCCTCAGCGGCGAGTTCGACCTCATCGTGCTCGACATCGGCCTGCCCGGCATGGACGGCTACACGGTGCTGGAGCGGCTGCGCGAGGAGCGCTCCACCCTGCCCGTGATCGTCCTGACCGCTCGCGACTCCGTCACCGACACCGTCGCGGCCCTCGAGGGCGGCGCCGCCGACTACATGAGCAAGCCGTTCCGCTTCGCCGAGCTGGTGGCGCGCGTGCGACTGCGACTGCGGGCCACGGGCCAGACGGTGGTGAACGAGGACCTCGCCGCGGGCGAGGTCCGGCTCGACGTGCGCAGCCGGCGCGCCTTCGTGGGCGACCGCGAGGTGGACCTGTCGGCGCGGGAGTTCGCGCTGGCCGAGGTGCTGCTGCGCCACCGGGGCCAGGCCCTCTCCCGCGAGCAGCTGCTCTCGCACGTGTGGGGCTATGACTTCGACCCGGGCTCGAACATCGTCGACGTGTACGTCGGCTACCTGCGCAAGAAGCTCGGCCCGGGGCTCGTCACCACGGTGCGCGGCGTCGGCTACCGGGCCGGCTGAGTCAGCGGCGCAGGCTGAAGCCCGAGAGCCGCGCCGTGGGCAGCGCCGCCATCAGGGGCTCGATCCGCTCCACGAGGTCGAGCGTGCTCGGCCGGGCGGCGGGGTCGAACGCGAGGCAGTCCATCACGAGGTCACGGATCGCCCCGGGCACGAAGTCGGGCATCGGCTTGGGGCGGGTCGTCAGCTGGGGCCAACGATCCTCGGGGCCGTAGCGCCACGCGCGATGACCGACCGCGGCGCGGTAGAGCGTGGCGCCGATCGACCACACGTCGGCGGCGGGTCCCACCGGGCCGTGCGCGACCGGGTCGCACTGCTCCGGCGGCATGTACTCGTCGCTGCCCACCGGGTAGTCGAGCGCGGCAGCGGTGTCGAGGTCGAGCGTCAGGCTGAGGTCGATGAGCTTCGCCGGGGCGCCCATGATGACGTTGCTGGGCTTCACGTCGAGGTGGAGCAGGCCGTTCGCGTGCAGGTAGTGCACTCCGCCGGCGAGCTCCAGCGCGAGTGGCAGCAGCTGGTGCAGCTGCACCGGACCATCGCGGAAGATGAGGGACGACAGCGTGGGCCCGTCGAGGTGCTCCTGCACCATGTACGGGCGCTCGGCCGTGTCGTCGAAGTCGTAGAGGCGCACGATCGACGGGTGCGCCAACCGGGCCAGCACGTCGATCTCGCGCAACGTGGCGCCCACGGCGTCGGCGTCGCCGACGAGCTCGGGGCGCAGGATCTTCACCACGACCGGCGCCAGCCGCGACTCGTCGTGGGCGAGCCAGACCTCGTGGTGCAGTCCTCCGCCGAGTTCGGAGAGGCCCACCAGCCCCGGCGGCAGGTCTGCCGCCGGGGTGCCGGGCGCGAGGTCCGTGGGCATCAGTTGGTGCCGCGGGTCTGGGCGGACTGCTTCGACGGAGCGCTCGGGCGGGTCTGGACCGTCTGACGCGACGGAGCGCTCTGACGCGACTGCACCGTCTGGCGCGACTGCACCGTGTTCGCCGTCGGGTCGTCAGCGGCGCCCGCCGACGTCTGCGCGGTGACCCGGGTGTTCAGCGTGTTCTGGGTCGGGTCGTCCGTGGGGCCCGTGGTCGGATCGGGATCGGGCGTGGGGTCGTCGGTCACGGTGGTCACGACACCGGTGCTGGTGTCCTCGCGCTTCACCGGATCGGACGGGGCGCCGACCGCAGCCTGGGCCACCACGACGCCGCCGGTGGTCAGGGCGATGGTTCCGGCCAGGGCCGCGATTCCTGTACGCACGCTGCTCTTCATGAATCCTCCTCGAGAGTTGATGCCTTCACTCTCGTGCCCGCTCGTGAGGCCGGCGTGAGGCGTTCGTGAGAGGACTCTCATGAAGCGAAGTTTCCCCGGTTAACCGGGGAAACCACCGCTGTGCGGGGGAAGTTTCCCCCGCACAGCGGTGGGAAACCCCGCACGGTCGCCGGCAGGTCCTGTGCAGGACGTCCTCGCCGTCCACAGCTTCACTTCACGACCTGTCCCTCTGGCATCAGCGCCGCGACGCTGACTCCATGACGCACGACTTCGACTCGATCGCGAGACTTCGCGGCGGATACATCCTTCGACCCGACCTGCTCGAACTCGGGTACCGGGACAGACACATCAAGCAGGCCCTGAACGCTGGAGCTCTGGTGCGACTGCGCGTCGGAACGTACGCTCCCCAGACCCACCATGACCTCAGCGCGCAGGAGAAGTACCGTCTGCTCTGCTTCGCGGTCCTCGACAAGCTCCCGTCAGGGGTTGTCCTGAGCCATCAGTCCGCTTCAGCGATCCACACCGGCGTCTCTTGGGGCTTCGACCTCGAGACGGTTCATGTGACTCGTCTCGATGGCAGGAGCCAACGGCCCGAGTCCGGCGTGGTCCACCACGCAGGTGCTGTTCCGGACTCCGACATCACCTTGGTCGACGGGCGTCCCGTGGTCGTCCCCGCCCGCGCAGCGCTGGAGGCCGCGTCGATGGTCGGAACCGAGGCCGGGATGATCCAAACGTCACTCGTGCTTCGTGCGGGCTTCGAAGCAGCGGAATTGCACGGACGTCTCGAGGCGATGCGCCGATGGCCGGGATTCAATGCGGTCCGGCTCTCGGTGTTGTGGGCTGCACCGGAGTGCGAGTCGGTCGGAGAGATCCGATCCGTTTACATGTTCCGGCACGGCCAGATACCCATCCCCCGCATGCAGGTGACGTTCTACAGCGCAGACGGCAAGATCATCGCGCGCGTCGACTTCGACTGGGAGGAGTACCACCACTGCGGCGAGTTCGACGGCTTGGCGAAGTACGGCCGACTCAATCCCCACGCAGCATCCATGCCCGGCCAGGTCCTCGTTGACGAGAAGCTGCGCGAGGACGCCGTGCGCGAACAGTCTCGCGGGATGAGTCGATGGATCTGGCGCGACTTGCACACGCCTGCTGCGACGTGCCGGCGGATCGCGGCTGCGATGGAGCAGTCGCGGCGCCTCTACGGACGCCCGTCGCGCACGATCATTGCCTGACCGAGCGTGGTTTCCCACCGCTATGCGGGGAAACCTTCCCCCGCACAGCGGTGGTTTCCCCTGTTAACCGGGGAAACTTCACACCAGCGGCCGCCACAGGCTCAGGAGGCGCTCGTACAACCGGGCGATCGTGGGGCGCTCGCGCCAGGCCTCCGCGTCGAGGACCTGGGCGCTCTCGGCGTCGCGCTCGAAGATGCGGCTCATGCCGGCGGCCAGCTCGTCGTCGAGGATCTCGAGGTTGATCTCGTAGTTCCCGGTGAGGCTCAGGCGGTCGATGTTGGCGGTTCCGATGGTCGACCACTCGCCGTCGATCGTCATCGTCTTGGCGTGCACCATGTGGTCGCTGTAGCGCAGGATCTCGATCCCGGCGTCCAGCAGCCGGCTGAAGTAGCCGCGCGCGACGAAGTCGGCGACGACGTGGTTCGAGACCTTCGGGACGAGGATCCGCACCTGCACGCCACGCTCACTGGCGTCGATGAGCGCCTGCAGGATGTTCTGGTCGGGGATGAAGTACGCCTGCGTGATCTCGATCGACTTCGTCGCGCGATCGATGGCCTCGAGGTACATCCCGCGAATCGGGTAGATCAGCTGCCGCGGCACGTTGCGGTGGGCCCGCACGTGCGGATCCCACGTGGCCTCCGAGAGGGCCGTCATCGTGTCGTGAGGCCGGACGTCGTTCCAGAAGTCGATGAACGCGTTCTCCAGGTCCCACACCGCAGGCCCCGTGACGGCGACGTGCGTGTCGCGCCACTCGTCGGCGTAGAGGCTGCCGATGTTGTAGCCGCCGACGAACCCGATGGCGTCGTCGACCACGAGGATCTTGCGGTGGTTGCGGCCCCACGCGCGCGGCGAGAAGAACGCCAGGCGGTGCGGCAGGATCGGGTAGCGCATCATGCGCACCCCGTGCCCGAACCGGTAGAACGCCGGCGGCACCACGAGGTTGGCGAAGCCGTCGTAGATCACGCAGACCTCGACGCCGCGGTCGGCGGCGTCGCGCAGGGCCCGGCGGAAGCGGCGACCCATCTCGTCGCCCTTGATGATGTAGGACTCGAGCAGGATCCGCCGGCGCGCACCGGCGATCGCCGCGAGCATGTCGTCGTAGAGCGCCTCCCCCGAGACGTACACCTGCACCTCGTTGCCGCCACCGATCGTGAAGTGCTCGGCGTCGATCCGCGGGAGGGGCTCGATGCCCTTGCCGCGCAACCGCTTGCGGATGGACGTGGCGGTCATCAGCGAGACGACGGCGCCCAACTGCACCAGCAGGCTGCCGATGAGGAAGCGTCGGAGCAGGCCGCGCGGAGGAGACGACCGGAAGGGCATGGCGCTCAGCCTAGGTGGTCTCAGACGAAGACCGCGACCGGGCGCGCACCGGCGCCGGACGACTCGTACAACGCGAGGAAGGATCCGTCGGGCGCGAACATCGCCACCGGTCCCGCGGCCGGCAGGGCCAACCCGGGCAGCGCGCGGCCGAACCGCACGTCGCGGGCCTGGTCCTCGTCCAGGTCGAGCCCGGGGAACGCGGCTCGCGCGGCGTCGTCGAGTCCGACCATGTCGAACGACTCGGCCAGCTGGTCGAGCGTGCGGGCCTGGTCGAGGCCGAAGCCACCCACGCGCGTACGGCGCAGGCTGGTGAGGTGTCCGCCGACTCCCAGTGCCCGGCCGAGGTCGCGGGCGAGCGCGCGCACATAGGTGCCGCTCGAGCACACCACCCGCACCTGCGCGAAGGCGCGCTCACCGGGCTCGAACCCGGTCAGCTCGAAGGTCTCCACGGTGACGGCGCGCGCCTTGAGCTCGACCGCCTCGCCCGACCGCACGCGCGCATACGCACGCTTGCCGTCGACCTTGATGGCCGAGACCGCGGAGGGCACCTGCTCGATCGCGCCGGTCAGCGGCACGATCGCGCGCAGGACGTCGTCGGCCGTGAGGGCCGAGGCATCGGCCACCGACGTCTCGTCGCCCTGGGCGTCGTCCGTGACGGTGGTCGCGCCGAGCGCGATGGTGGCGAGGTACTCCTTGTCGGCGCCGGCCACGTGACCGAGCAGCCGCGTGGCGCGATTGACCCCGAGCACGAGCACGCCCGTGGCCATGGGGTCGAGGGTTCCGGCGTGACCGACCTTGCGCGTGCCGGCGAGCCGGCGCGTGCGCGCGACCACGTCGTGCGAGGTCCAGTCGATCGGCTTGTCGACGACGACCAGGCCGGAGGCCGTGGTCGCGGCACGCCGCTCGCGTTGCTGCGAATCGGTGTGCCGCGACCCCGGGTCCTCACTGCTCAGTGGACTCGTCCTCGTCCTCGCGCTGCTTGTACGGGTCGGCCTCGCCCGCGTACGCGGCGCCCTGGGCCGCCTCGGCGACGCGCGCATCGGACTCGCGGGCCTTCGCCAGCAGGTCCTCGATCTCGCGCGCCGTCTCGGGGACGGAGTCCAGGAAGAACTCCAGGGACGGCGTGTGCCGCACCCCGAGCTGCTTGCCGACCTCGGAGCGGATCAGGCCGGTGGCGCTGACCAGCGCCGCGGCAGTGTCCGCCCGGGACCGTTCGTCGCCCATCACGGTGTAGAAGATCGACGCGTGCTGACCGTCGCCGGTCACCCGCACATCGGTGATGGTGACGAAGCCGAGCCGCGGGTCCTTGACCCGCCGCTCGAGCATCGTCGCCACGATCTCCTTGATCCGGTCGGACTTCTTGGCCTGACGAGGGCTGGCCACCGTCAGTCCCGCTTCTTCTCGACCAGCTCGAAGGCCTCGATGGTGTCCCCGACCTTGATGTCGGAGTACGAGACCACGACACCGCACTCGAAGCCCTCGCGGACCTCGGACACGTCGTCCTTCTCACGGCGCAGCGACAGGACGTCGAGGTTGTCGGCCACGACCGAGCCGTCCCGCACGATGCGAACCTTCGCATTGCGCCGGATCAAGCCGCTGGTGACCATGCAGCCCGCGATGTTGCCGCCCTTGACCTTGCTCGAGCGGAAGATGTCGCGGACCTCGGCGGTACCGAGCTGCTGCTCCTCGTAGATCGGCTTGAGCATGCCCTTGAGGGCCGCCTCGATCTCGTCGATCGCCTGGTAGATGACCGAGTAGTACTTGATCTCGACACCCTCGCGGTCGGCCAGCTCCGTCGCCTTGCCCTGCGGGCGGACGTTGTAGCCGATGATGACCGCGTTGGAGGCCGCCGCCAGGTTGACGTCGGTCTCGGTGATCGCGCCGACACCACGGTCGATGACCCGCAGTGAGACCTCGTCGCCGATGTCGATGCTGGCCAGCGAGTCCTCGAGGGCCTCGACCGAACCGGCGCCGTCGCCCTTGAGGATGAGCAGCAGCTCGTCGGCCTCGCCCTTCTCCAACGAGGACATGAAGTCCTCGAGCGTGCGACGACCCGAACGCTTCGCCAGCAGGGCGTTGCGCTCGCGCGCCTCGCGCTTCTCGGCGATCTGACGGGCGATGCGGTCGTCCTCGACCACCATGAAGTTGTCACCTGCGCCGGGCACGGCCGTCAGGCCGAGCACGAGCGCCGGACGCGACGGGGGCGCCTCCTCGATGTTCTCGCCGAACTCGTCGAGCATCGCGCGGACACGGCCGAAGGCCGGACCGGCGACGAGCGAGTCGCCGACACGCAGCGTGCCGCGCTGGACCAGCACCGTGGCCACGGGGCCACGACCGCGGTCGAGGTGAGCCTCGATCGCGAGGCCCTCGGCCCGCTGGTTCGGGTTGGCGCGCAGGTCGAGCTCGGCGTCCGCGGTGAGGATGATCGACTCGAGCAGGCTGTCGAGTCCGAGCTCGGCCTTGGCCGAGACGTCGACGAACATCGTGTCGCCGCCGTACTCCTCGGGCACCAGGCCGTACTCGGTCAGCTGGCCGCGGACCTTGGTCGGGTCGGCGCCTTCCTTGTCGATCTTGTTGACCGCGACGACGATCGGCACACCGGCGGCCTTGGCGTGGTTGAGCGCCTCGACCGTCTGCGGCATGACGCCGTCGTCCGCCGCGACCACGAGGATCGCGATGTCGGTCGCCTGGGCACCACGGGCACGCATGGCGGTGAACGCCTCGTGGCCCGGGGTGTCGATGAAGGTGATGCGACGCTCGTTGCCGTCGACCTCGGTGGTGACCTGGTAGGCACCGATCGACTGCGTGATGCCGCCGGCCTCCTTGGCAGCCACGTTGGCCTTGCGCAGCGCGTCGAGCAGCTTCGTCTTGCCGTGGTCGACGTGACCCATGACGGTGACGACCGGCGGGCGGGCCGCGAGATCCTCGTCGTCGCCCTCGTCCTCGCCGAACTCCAGCGAGAAGGACTCGAGCAGCTCACGATCCTCGTCCTCGGGCGAGACGACCTGGACGTCGTAGTTCAGCTCTTCACCGAGCAGCTGCAGCGTCTCGTCATTGACCGACTGCGTGGCGGTCACCATCTCGCCCATGTGGAACAACACCTGGACGAGCGATGCCGCGTCGACGCCGACCTTGTCGGCGAAGTCGGTCAGCGAGGCGCCGCGCGCCAGGCGCACGATCTGGCCGTCGCCCTTGCGGACGCGCACGCCGCCGATCGACGGCGCCTGCATCTGGTCGAATTCCTGACGCTTCGCGCGCTTGCTCTTGCGACCACGACGCACGGGGCCACCGGCGCGACCGAAGGCACCCTGGGTGCCGCCGCGCTGGTTGCGACCGGGACCGCCGGGACGACCGCCGCCGGGAGGGCCACTGAAGCCACCGGGACGAGCGGCGCCACCGCCGCCACCGGGACGGCCAGCACCGCCAGCACCGGGACGACCACCGGGACCGCCGGCGCGACCGCCGGGACCGGGACGCGCACCGGGGCGCGCGGGACCGACCGACGACTGCTTGGGCATCATCGCGGGGTTCGGGCGAGGCATGCCCGGGCGAGCCGGGGCAGCGCCCTCACGTGCGGCAGGCGGACGCGGTGCGCGGTCCTGCTGCATGCCCTGCTTGGACGAGAACGGGTTGTTGCCCGGACGCGCGGCAGGCGTGCGCGGGCCGGGACGGGGACCGCCGCCGGTGGGCAGGCCAGCGGCCTGGCCCGGACGGGGGGCCGGTGCCGGTGCGGGACCCGGGCGCGGGCCCGGGGTACGCGTCGGCGCGGGGGCCGCCGCGGCGGGAGCCTCGGGCGCCGGTGCCTCAGGCGCGGCCGGGGCGGGAGCCTCGACGACCTGGGGAGCCGGGGCGGGAGCCTCGGGGGTGGGCGCCTGGGCCGGACCCGGCTTCGGCGCAGTGGGGGCCGACGGGGCGGCCGGCGATGCGGCGACCTCGGTGGGCGTGGACTCGGGGGTCTTCGCAGGTGCCTTGGCCGGCTCCGCCGGCTTGGCGGGCGCCCGCTTGGACGTCTTCTTGGCACCCTGCTCGCGCAGGCGGTCGCCGTGCTCCTCCTTCAGACGGCGCACGACAGGCGCCTCGACGGTGGAGGACGCCGACTTCACGTACTCGCCCATCTCCTTGAGGGTGGACAGGACGACCTTGCTCTCGACACCGAGCTCGCGTGCGAGCTCGTGGACTCTTACAGCCACTCTTCTCCTTCAGGGATCCGGCCCCGAAGGAGGCACGGATCAGTTGTTGACGTACAGGCTCATTGCGCAGTGCATCTTCATTGCGCAGTACTCATCGAGTGCTCATGAGCGTGTGCTCCGATTTCCGTTTCGAGCGGCACCGGTCGGTACCACAATGGTCAGGCTCTGCGTTGGGCCTCGGCTCGCACCCATTCGGCGACGGCGTCGGTGTCGGCGGGACCTTCGATTCGAAGGGCCCTGACGAACGCCCGCCGGTCGAGGGCGAGTTGCAGGCACCGTTCCGCGGGGTGCAGATGCGCACCGCGGCCCGGTCGAGATCCGCCTGGGTCGGGCTCCACGGTGCTTCCCGCGGGGTTCCGGCCGGCGACGACTCTCACCAGGGTGGACTTCTCCGCACGTTGCCGACAGCCGACGCACGTACGAATCACCACAGTCGAGTCTAGCGGCTCTACCGAGTGGACGCCGAATCGCCACCCGGCGTGGGTGCCGTATCGGGTCGGATGTCGATCCGCCAGCCGGTCAGCTTGGCTGCGAGGCGGGCGTTCTGGCCCTCCTTGCCGATGGCGAGCGACAGCTGGAAGTCCGGCACGACGACCCGCGCCGAGCGGGTGGCCTCGTCGACGATCGTGACGCCCTTCACCTGCGCCGGGGACAGCGCGTAGGCGATGAACTCGGCCGGGTTCTCGCTGAAGTCGACGATGTCGATCTTCTCGCCGTGCAGCTCGGTCATGACGGCGCGCACGCGCTGGCCCATCGGGCCGATGCAGGCGCCCTTGGGGTTCACGCCGGCGGCGGTGGCATGGACGGCGATCTTGGTGCGGTGGCCGGCCTCGCGGGCGATCGCGGCGATCTCGACCGAGCCGTCGGCGATCTCGGGCGACTCCAGCGCGAAGAGCAGCTTCACCAGGTTCGGATGGGTGCGCGACACCTTCACGCGCGGGCCACGCAGGCCTCGCTCGACCTCGTAGACGTAGGCCTTGATGCGCTCGCCGTGGGCGTACCGCTCCTCGGGGACGCGCTCGTTCGGCGGCAGCACGGCCTCGATGGAGCCGAGGTCGATGAACACGTCGCCGGGCGAGCGACCCTGCTGGATCACGCCGGAGACGATGTCGCCGACCTTGCCGGAGAACTCACCGAACTTGCGCTCGTCCTCGACGTCGCGGATGCGCTGCATGATGAGCTGGCGCGCGACGGACGCGGCGAAGCGGCCGAAGTCCTCGGGCGTGTCGTCGAACTCCTCGGTGAACGTGGGGGCGGCCGGCGCCTCGCCGTCCTCGGACGCGGGGGCCTCGAGCCGCTCGCGCGCCCACACCGTGACGTGGCCGGTCTTGCGATCGAGCTCGACCCGCGCGTGCTGCTGGGCACCCGAGGTCTTGTGGTACGCCGAGAGCAGCGCGGTCTCGATGGCATCGACGACGAGGTCGAAACCGATCCCCTTCTCGCGCTCCAGCATCCGCAGCGCGGACATGTCGATGTCCATCAGACGTCCTTCCGGTTCAGCTCGATCTGCACGACGGCCTTGACGATCTCGTCGTACGGGAAGCGGGTGGTGTCGCCCTTGACGGCCAGGTCGACGCCGGTGGCGTCGCTGTCGCCGACGCGGGCCTCGAAGCGTTCGCCGTCGATCAGCTCGACGGCCACGACGCGGCCGGCGTTGCGGCGCCAGTGGCGCGGGTCGACGAGCGGGCGGTCGACGCCGCGCGAGGCGACCTCGAGCGTGTAGCGGCTCTCCCCCATGACGTCGGACTCGTCGAGGACGGCGGAGACGGCGCGGGTGGCCTGGGCAATGGTGTCGATGTCGACACCGCCGTCGCGATCGACGGCGACCAGCAGGCGGCGGTTCTCGTTCTTGCCGAGCAGTTCGACCTCGTCGAGGTCGAGCCCGAGGGACGTGACGACGGGTTCGAGGAGACTCGATATTCGGTCCGTGGGGGAAGTGGTCATCGGGTGCTCCTGTTCAGTTGTCATCCGTACTGCCCCAGCGTACCGAAGACGTCGAGGTCGGTAGTCTGCGGTCGTGAGCACCCGACGCGTCGTGATCGCCGCCGCGGGCGGAGCCGCCGTGGGTCTGGCGGGATTGTTCGTCACCGACACGTTCGACGACGCGCTCCGGGCCGTCGGCGCGACGCCGAAGCCGCTCCCCCGGCCTGAGGACACGTCGCTGATGCAGGCCGTGATCGAGGACCAGCAGCGGGTGCTCTCGGTCGCGCGCGGCGCCGCGAACGCCGCCGCGGTCACGCTGCTGTCGGCCCAGCTGGAGCAGCTCGGCGCGACTCCCGGCACGCAGGCCGGCACCGGCGATCTCGCCTCCGCCCTGCGCACCGCGTCGCGCCACCGTGCCATCGACGCCCGCGCCGCCATCGCCCCGGAGTTCGCGCAGGTGCTCGCGTCGATGTCCGCCGGCCTCGCGCAGGCGGTGACGCTGGCGTGAGCACCGAGACCGAGCTGCGGCTCACCCAACGCTGGCTCGCGCTCGAGCACGAGGCGATCTGGACGCTCGGCCTGGTCGGCGCCCGGGTGCCCGCACTGGCGGACACCGCCGAGGACGCGCTGGCGACCCACCTGACGACGCGCGACCGCCTCAGCGACACGGTCAGGGCGCTCGGCGGCTCGCCCGTGGCGACGCGGCCTGCCTACGACCTCGCGGACCCGAAGAACGCGAACGCGGCCCGAGCCCTGGTGCGCGACGTCGAGTCACGGATCGCGGCGGCCTGCGTGCGGCTCGTCGCCGCCACCGCCGACGAGGCCCGCGACCGCGCGGTCCGCGGCCTGCGCGCCGCAGCGCTCGCCCAGGTGCGCTGGGGCGGCGAGCCCGAGCCGTTCCCGGGCCTCGACTGACACGCCCCCGGGCGCGCGAGATATGTAGCGGTATCCACCCTTTTCGCGTGCTTCAGGCCGAAAAAACGTGGACACCGCTACACATCTCGCGCCGCGGAGCGGCGTCAGGTTTGCGGGTCAGGCGCGCGCGGTGAGGGTGGCGACGAGCTCGCCCACGGGCACATCCGTGCGCTCGCCGGTGGCACGATCCTTGAGCTCGACGACGCCGTCGGCCAGGCCCTTGCCCACGACGACGATCGTCGGGACACCGATCAGCTCGGCGTCCTTGAACGTCACGCCCGGCGACATCTTGGGACGGTCGTCGTAGAGCACCTCGAAACCGGCGGCCTCGAGGTCGGCGACGATGGCGTCGGCGCCCTCGAAGAGCTCGGGGGCCTTGCCGGCCACCACGAGGTGCACGTCGAACGGCGCCACCTCCTTGGGCCAGACGATGCCCGACTCGTCGTACGAGCCCTCCACCACGGCGGCCACGGCGCGCGAGACGCCGATGCCGTAGGAGCCCATGGTGACCGTGACGAGCTTGCCGTTCTCGTCGAGCACCTGCAGGCCGAGGCGCTCGGCGTACTTGCGGCCGAGCTGGAAGATGTGGCCCATCTCCATGCCGCGCGCCAGCTCGAGCGGGCCCGAGCCGTCGGGCGCGGGATCGCCCGCACGCACCTCGGCGGCCTCGATCGTGCCGTCGGAGGTGAAGTCGCGGCCGGCCACGAGATCGAAGACGTGGGAGCCGTGCACGTCGGCGCCGGTGATCCAGCTGGTGCCATCGACCACGCGCGGGTCGGTGAGGTAGCGGATGCCGGTGGCGTTCTCGGTGCCCAGCACGCCGGGGCCGATGTAGCCCTTGGCGAGCGCCGGGTACTTCGCGAACGCGGCCTCGTCGAAGGGCTCGATCTCGGCGGGCGACACCTGCGCCTCGAGCCGCTTCGTGTCGACCTCGCGGTCGCCGGGCAGGCCGATGGCCAACGGCTCGGTGGAGCCGTCGGGGTAGCGCAGCATGACGAGCACGTTCTTGAGCGTGTCGGCGGCCGTCCACGGCCGGTCCTCGCGCGGGAACGCGGCGTTCGCGTGGTCGACGAGGGTCTCGATCGTGGGCGTGTCGGGAGTCAGCTCGGCGTGCGCGGCCGGCAAGCCGTCGAAGGCGATCGCGTCGGGCACCACGGTGGTCACGGCCTCGACGTTGGCCGCGTAGCCACCGGGCGAGCGGACGAACGTGTCCTCGCCGGTCTCGGAGACCACGAGGAACTCCTCGCTCGCCGAGCCGCCCATCGCGCCGGAGTCGGCCTGGACGATCACGTAGTCGAAGCCGAGGCGGTCGAACACGCGGATGTAGGCGGCACGGTGCGCCTGGTAGGCCTGCTCGAGCCCTTCGTCGGTGACGTCGAACGAGTACGAGTCCTTCATGATGAACTCGCGGCCGCGCAGGATGCCCGCGCGCGGACGCGCCTCGTCGCGGTACTTGGTCTGGATCTGGGACAGGACCGCCGGCAGGTCCTTGTAGGACGAGAACGTGTCCTTCACCAGCAGCGTGAACATCTCCTCGTGCGTGGGGCCGAGCAGCATGTCGTTGCCGCGGCGGTCCTTCAGCCGGAAGAGGTTGTCGCCGTACTCGGTCCAGCGGTCCGTGGCCTCGTAGGGATCGCGCGGCAGCAGGGCCGGGAAGCGCACCTCCTGGCCGCCGATCGCGCCCATCTCCTCGCGGACGATCGCCTCCACCTTCGCCAGCACCCGCAGGCCCAGCGGCAGCCACGAGTAGATGCCGGGGGCGACGCGACGCACGTAGCCGGCGCGGACGAGCAGCTTGTGGCTCGGCACCTCGGCATCGGCGGGATCGTCGCGCAGGGTTCGGAGGAACAGCTGGCTCATGCGCATGGCACGAGGTTATCGGCTGGGGCACCGGCCGCCGTGGCCGCCCGACCGGTTCAGGAGGCGTCGGCGCGGCGCAGGTTCAGCGCCGCCCGGATGAGCGGCCACTGCAGCGGGAGACGCGCGAGGACGCCCGCCTTGAAGGCCGGCGAGGCCCGACGGCTGCCGACCACGTCGACCGCCATCTGCACGTTGGCGGGGAACACCGCGGCCAACAGCCCCGCGGAGGCCAACGCGCCGACGCGGCGTGTTCCCGGGTTGATCACCGCCGCCGCGCAGACCAGCTCGGCCACGCCGGAGGCCAGCACGAGCTCGCGGTGGCGCGGCAGGATCCGCGGCACCATCGGCTCGAAGACCTGCGGCTTGACCAGGTGGATGACCCCGGAGACGGCGAAGGGCACGGCGACGAGCGCCAGGTCGGTACGACGGGACATGGGACCTCTCAGAGCAGGATCGAGGCGAACGTCTCGACGTGGCGGAAGCCGACACGCTCGTACGTGCGACGGGCGGGGGTGTTGTGTTCGTTGACGTAGAGGGTGACCGCCGGTGCCACCGCGCGGCGCACCTGGCGGATCACGGAGGCGAGCGCCGGGGCGGCGACGCCGGTGCCGCGCAGGTCAGGGTGCACCCAGACGCCCTGCAACTGGCAGCCGCTGTCGGTCGCGGCGCCGACCTCGGTCTTGAACAGCACCGTGCCGTCCTCGATGATCGCGTAGGACCAGCCCATCGACACCAGCTGCGTGACGCGTGCGCGGTAGCCGCTGGGCGAGCCGACCGTCTCGGGATGGATCCCGACCTCCTCGGTGAACATCGCCACGCAGGCCGGGTAGAGCGTGTCGACCTGGTCGATCCGGACCGGGCGCACGCGCGGGTCGAGCGGGACGTCGCTGTCGTGCTTGAGCACCATGAACGGCTGGTTGGGGCGCGGCGAGCGCGCCGGGCCCCACTCGTCCTTGACCCGGTCCCACAGCGGCAGCACCGCCTTCGCCGGGCCGACGAGCGAGCTGGGCTTGTGGCCGTGGGTGAGCAGGCGGTCGCTGAACGCCTCGATCGCGGCGGGAGTGGCCTGGGCCGGCACGACGTTGGCCCCCACGTGCAGCAGCGAGACGACATTGCCGTCCTCGAAGTAGCCCCACAGCTCGGCACCGAACCAGCGGCGATCGAGCCGGGTGGAGTCCACGCGATGGCGCACGAACATGTCCACGAGCGGCTCGCGATCGAGCACGTCGTGGATGAGCTCGAGGTCGGCGCGTCCCAACGGCCTCACATAGGAGGACGTTGCTGCGGGAGGATCGCAGACCTCGGTCATGGGAAAATCTTACCCGGGAGTCACGGGATGGACGGCCGACTTCAGGAGACGGAGACCGACGCGGAGCCGCCGTCGACCGGCTCCATCGTCTCGGCGATGCGCATCGCCTCTTCGATGAGGGTCTCGACGATCTGGCTCTCGGGGACGGTCTTGACGACCTCGCCCTTGACGAAGATCTGGCCCTTGCCGTTGCCCGACGCGACGCCGAGATCGGCCTCACGGGCCTCGCCGGGACCGTTGACGACGCAGCCCATGACGGCGACGCGCAGCGGCACCTCGAGCCCGTCGAGCCCGGCCGTGACCTGCTCGGCCAGCGTGTAGACGTCGACCTGGGCGCGGCCGCACGAGGGGCACGAGACGATCTCGAGCTTGCGCGGGCGCAGGTTCAGGGACTGCAGGATCTGGATGCCGACCTTGACCTCCTCGACCGGAGGGGCCGAGAGGGAGACGCGGATCGTGTCGCCGATGCCCTTGCTGAGCAGCGCACCGAACGCGGTGGCGCTCTTGATGGTGCCCTGGAAGGCCGGACCGGCCTCGGTGACGCCCAGGTGCAGCGGCCAGTCGCCACGCTCGGAGAGCATCTCGTAGGCGCGCACCATGACGACGGGGTCGTTGTGCTTGACCGAGATCTTGAAGTCGTGGAAGTCGTGCTCCTCGAACAGCGAGGCCTCCCACACGGCCGACTCGACGAGCGCCTCGGGCGTGGCCTTGCCGTACTTCTCCAGCAGGCGCTTGTCGAGCGAGCCGGCGTTGACGCCGATGCGCAGCGAGACGCCCGCGTCCTTGGCGGCCTTGGCGATCGCGCCGACCTGGTCGTCGAACTTGCGGATGTTGCCCGGGTTGACGCGCACGGCGGCACAGCCGGCGTCGATCGCGGCGAACACGTACTTGGGCTGGAAGTGGATGTCGGCGATGACCGGGATCTGCGACTTCCTCGCGATCGCGGGCAGGGCCTCGGCGTCGTCCTGGCTGGGGCATGCGACGCGCACGATGTC
>JBEVDF010000027.1:0-8753 GCA_040514145.1 Aeromicrobium sp. | reverse complement strand
GCGCTGCTGATCGTCGTCGCGGCGGGCATCCTCGCCTACGGCGTCCATGACCTGCAGGAAGCCGGCGTGCTGCCCGGACCGTGGACCCAGGGCGAGTCCGCTTGGGCGTTCCGCCTCAGCGACACGATCGACCCGTCCGGCCTCCCGGCGGTCCTGCTCAAGGGCACGATCGGCTTCTCCCCCGACATGACCAAGCTCGAGCTCGCCGTCTGGGCGACCTACCTCGCCGTCGTGGGCTCCGCCTACGCCCGCGTCGTCCGTCGACCCATCCCGGCCCGATCCACTCCGACCGAAGGAACTCACGCATGAACCGTCGCTCCCGCTCCACCGTGCTGGCCGTCGCCCTCACCGCGACGCTCGGCTTGAGCGCCTGCGTCAAGAACTCCGACTCCGACTCCGCCGCCATCAAGGTGTCCAGCACCGCCGACGGGTGCGAGGTGTCCAAGGCCGAGGTCGGCAGCGGCACGATCACCTTCGACGTCTCCAACGACGGCGACAAGATCACCGAGTTCTACCTGCTCGACAGCGACAAGCTGCAGATCATCGGCGAGGTCGAGAACATCGCGCCGGGCACCTCGCGCAATCTCACGGTCCAGGCGCAGCCCGGCGACTACTTCACCGAGTGCAAGCCCGGCATGGTCGGCGACGGCGTCGGGAACGCGCAGTTCACGGTCACCGGCGAGGACGTCGAGGTCGACCAGGACCAGCAGAAGGCGATCGACACCGCCGTCGCGTCCTACACCGCGTACACCAAGGACCAGGTCGGCGAGCTCGTCACGAACGTGGACGATTTCGTCGAGGCGTACACCTCCGGCGACGACGACACCGCGCGCCGGCTCTTCCCGATCACGCGCATCAACTACGAGCGCATCGAGCCCACCGCCGAGCAGTTCGGCGACCTCGACCCGAAGATCGACTACCGCAAGCCCGGCGCCGAGGCCGAGAACCTCCCCTTCACGGGGTTCCACCGCATCGAGATGGACCTGTGGCTCGACGAGGCGAGGAAGAACTACCCCGACGAGAAGCTCTCGGCGCTCGACGAGGCCGGCCGCGCGAAGCTGGGCGCCCAGCTCACCACCGACATCAAGGCGCTGTACGACAAGGTCCACTCCGACGAGTTCGTGCTGACGATCGGCGACATCACCAACGGCGCCATCGGCCTGCTCGACGAGGTGGCCGCGCCCGACGGCAAGCTGCCCGGCGAGGAGGACGAGTTCAGCCACACCGACCTGTACGACTTCTACGCCAACGTCGAGGGCGCCAAGGTGGCCTACGAGTCCGTCCGCGACATCGCCGAGGGCAAGGGCGCCGACGGCGAACAGCTCGTGAGCACCCTCGACGAGCAGTTCGGATCGATGTTCGCCCTCCTGGAGACCCACGGCGACTACGCCGAGGGCTTCGTCTCCTATGACACGGTCGAGCAGCCCCAGCGCAACGAGCTCGGCGCCCAGCTCAACGCCCTGAGCGAGCCGCTGTCGCAGCTGACGCACACCGTCCTGGGGGTCTCCTCGTCATGACCGGTCCCCGACTCTCCCGGCGCTCCGCGCTCGGCCTGCTCGGGGCCGCGGGCGCCGCCGGGGCCGTCGGGGTGGCCGGCGGCTTCGCCGCGGGAGCCGCTCAGGACGGCGGCACCACCGCCACCGACCTCGTCGTCCCGTTCCACGGCAAGCACCAGGCCGGGATCACCACGACGGTGCAGCAGCACCTGTACTTCGCGTCGTTCGACCTGACGTCCACGGCCGACCGCGAGGACCTGAAGTCCCTGCTGGCCGACTGGACCGAGGCGTCCGCCCGGATGACCTCGGGTCGGGAGGTCTCCGCCGAGGGCGCCGTCGGCGGTGGGCCGTACAAGCCGCCGGACGACACCGGGGAGGCGCTCGGCCTCGCCGCGAACGCACTGACGCTCACGTTCGGGTTCGGCCCGACGCTCTTCGACGACCGGTTCGGCCTCGCCGACCGCCGACCGAAGGAGCTCGTCGAGCTGCCGTCCTTCGCGTTCGACCTGCTGGAGGACCGCTTCAGCGGCGGCGACCTGTGCATCCAGGCGTGCGCGAACGACCCCCAGGTCGCCGTGCACGCGATCCGCAACCTCTCGCGCATCGCGTTCGGCCGCGCGCAGGTGCGGTGGACCCAGCTCGGCTACGGCCGCACCTCCACCACCTCGAAGGCGCAGTCCACCCCGCGCAACCTGTTCGGCTTCAAGGACGGCACCGCGAACATCTTCGGCGACGACACGTCCGACCTGGCGTCGTCGGTGTGGGCCGACGGGTCCGACCAGCCCTGGCTGGCGGGCGGCACCTACCTGGTGGCGCGCAAGATCCAGATGCTGATCGAGTCGTGGGACCGCGTGCGCCTGGAGGAGCAGGAGGCCATCATCGGGCGCGACAAGGGCGAGGGCGCTCCGCTGTCGGGCGGCACCGAGTTCACCGAGCCGGACTTCGACGTGGTGTCCACGAAGGCCGGCGGGCCGGCGATCCCCGAGACGGCGCATGTGCGGCTGGCGCACCCCGACCGGAACGGCGGGGCACGGCTGCTGCGCCGCGGATACAACTACGTCGAGGGCAACAACGACCTCGGTCAGCTCAACGCCGGCTTGTTCTTCCTGGCGTTCAGCCGCTCACCGCAGCAGTTCATCGACATCCAGCGGTCGCTGGCCGGCGATGCACTCAACGAGTACATCCGCCACATCGGCTCAGCGCTGTTCGCCGTCCCCGGGGGCGTCCGTCCCGGCGGGTCCATCGGCGACGGTCTCTTCGGCTGACGAGTCCTCGGTCTCGGACTCGATCTCGGGCTCCGGCTCCGGCTCGCCCAGCGTGAGGGTCGACTTGATCTGCGACACCTTCGACAGCAGGCCGTTGACGAAGCGCGGCGACTCGTCGGTCGACAGCTCCTTCGCCAGCTCGACGGCCTCGCTGATCGCCACCGGGTCGGGCACGTCGTCGGCGAAGAGGATCTCGTAGACGCCGATGCGCAGCAGGTTGCGATCGACGGCCGGCATGCGGTCGAGCGACCACGCGTGCGAGTGCTCCTCCAGCAGCCCGTCGATCTGGCGGGCGTGCGCGGCGACGCCCTCGACGAGCCCCACCGTGTACGGGTTGACCGGCGGGTCGTTGGCCTCGAGCCGATCGGCGAGGGTGCCGTCGGCGGACAGCCCGCGGGACTCGGACTCGAAGAGGATGTCCAGGGCCCGCTTGCGGTACTTGGTGCGTGCGGCCATCAGGCCTTCACGCGACCGAGGTAGCTGCCGTCGCGGGTGTCGACCTTGATCTTCTCGCCGGAGCCGACGAACAGCGGCACCTGGATCTCCTTGCCGGTCTCCAGGCGGGCGGGCTTGGTGCCGCCGCTGGAGCGGTCGCCCTGCAGGCCCGGGTCGGTGTGCTCGATGACCAGCTCGACGGAGGCGGGCAGCTCGACGTAGAGCACGCGGCCCTCGTTGGTGGCCACGACGGCGTCCTGGTTCTCCAGCAGGAAGTCGACGGTGTCGCCCATGACCTCGGGCGTGACCTCGATCTGGTCGAACGTGGACGTGTCCATGAACACGAAGTTGGAGCCGTCGTTGTACAGGTACTGCATGTCGCGCTTGTCGACGCTGGCCGTCTCGACCTTGGTGCCGGCGTTGAACGTGCGGTCGAGCGTCTTGCCCGACTCGACGTCCTTGAGCTTGGTGCGGACGAAGGCGGGGCCCTTGCCCGGCTTCACGTGCTGGAACTCGACGACAGCCAGCAGCCGTCCGTCGATCTTGAGCACCATGCCGTTCTTGAGGTCGTTCGTGGTTGCCATCAGTCGATCTCCAGGAGTTCTTTGGTCATATCGGTGAGCACGTCGGGCTCACCGCCGTGGTCGGGGTCGGTGACGAGGACCGTGTCCTCGATGCGCACGCCCCCACGGCCCGGAAGGTAGATCCCCGGCTCCATCGTCAGGACGGTGCGGCTGGCAAGTCTACCCGTGTGGGATGAGGCGATGAACGGGTCCTCGTGGATCTGCAGTCCGACGCCGTGTCCGAGCCCCGTCGTGAAGGCGTCCAGCCAGCCGGAGGCCTCGAGCGATCCGCGCGCCGCGGTGTTCGCGTCGGCCACCGGCACGCCGTCGCGCAGGCGGTCGAGGCCCGCGGCCTGGGCCTCGCGGACGGCGGCGTGGATCTCCCGCTGCCAGTCGGCGGCCGGACCGATCACCACAGTGCGCGTGCAGTCGGCGTGGTAGCCGTCGACCCTCGCGCCGAAGTCGATCTTGACCAGGTCCCCGGCGCGCAGCTCGCGATCGGTCGGGTCGTGGTGCGGGATCGCGGAGTTCTCCCCCGCCGCCAGGATCGTGTCGAACGCCCTGTCCTCGGCCCCGAGCTCGAGCATGCGCCACTCGAGGTCGCGGGCGACCTCACGCTCGGTGCGGCCGACCAGCGGGCCCACCAGCAGCGCCTCCAGCGCCTCGCAGGAGATCTCGCACGCGCGGCGCAGGGCGGCGATCTCGGTGTCGTCCTTGGTCTCGCGGAGCCGCTCGACCAGGCGTCCCGAGCGCTCGGGCCGGTCCAGCCGCTGCCACGAGTCCACGTCGAGCACGTGGGTCTCGGCGACGAGGTCGGCCGGTGCGCGACCCGCCGCCACTCCGAGGGGGTCGCGGGTGACGACGATCTCGATGTCCTCGTGTCCGGCCGCGGCGAGCTCGGTGGCGGCCTGGTCGCGGTAGCGGCCATCGGTCAGGAAGACCACCTCACCGTCGGCGCGCACGACGCACGCACCGTTCGATCCGGTGAATCCGGTCAGGTAGCGCACGTTCAGCAGGTCCGAGACGTACATCGCGGCGTGGCCGGCCTCGGTGAGCAGGACGCGGAGCCGATCGAGTCGGGTCGGCTCAGCCACGGACGGCCTCCCAGCTGGCGCGCAGGACGTCCTCGTCGGGGTCGGCCAGGATCCGCGGGGACGCCAGCGCGTCGAGCACCACGAACCGGAGCTGGTCGCCGCGGGTCTTCTTGTCCAGGCGCATGCCGCTGAGCAGCTCCTCGAACGTCGCGGCGTCGTAGCTGGTCGGCAGGCCCACGAGTCCCAGCGTGGCACGATGCCGGGCCAGCAGCGCGTCGTCGATCAGGCCGCAGCGGTGGGCGAGCTCGGCGACGAACACCATGCCCACGCTGATCGCCTCCCCGTGGCGCATCGTGTACTTCTCGTGCCGCTCGATCGCGTGGCCGAGGGTGTGCCCGTAGTTGAGCGCCTCACGGCCGATCGAGCCGTCGGCGCCGGTCTCGCGCAGGTCACCGGCCACGGTGCGGGCCTTGACGGCGATGCCACGCGTGACGAGGTCGGCGAGCAGGTCGTCCGCGGGGTCGAGTGCGCGCTCCGGCGCCGCCTCGACGTCGTCGAGAATCGAGGGGTCGGCGATGAACCCGCACTTGATGACCTCGGCCAGGCCGCCGCGCAGCTCGCGCTCGGGCAGCTCGGCGAGCGTGGCGAGGTCGCACAGCACGCCGATCGGCTCGTGGAACGCACCGACGAGGTTCTTGCCCGCGGTGACGTTGATGCCGGTCTTGCCGCCGACGGCGGCATCGACCAGCCCCAGCACCGTGGTCGGCACGGTGACGAACCGGACGCCGCGCAGCCAGGTGGCGGCGACGAACCCGGCCACGTCGGTGGTGGCCCCTCCCCCGACGCCGATGACGAGGTCGGAGCGCGTGAAGCCGTGCATGCCGAGCTGGTCCCAGCAGTGCCCGAGGAAAGCAGCGGTCTTGGCCTGCTCGCCCTCGGGCGCCTCGATCAGCAGCACCTCGCGGCCGGGCAGGTGCACGGCGAGGCCCTCGGCCACCCCCACGACCGGGCCGGCGTGGATGATCGCGACCCGCGGGGCCTCCTCGGGCACCAAGGTCTCGAGCTCGGCCATCACGTGGTGGCCGACCACGACCTCGTAGGGCTGCGCGGTCTCGACGGCGACGCGACGGGTCATCGGCCCAGCTCCTTCAGGACGCGTTCGGCGACCTCGTCGGGGCTGAGGTCGTTGGTGTCGATCGTGAAGGTCGCGACCTCGTTGTAGAGCGGCCGACGGGCGTCCATGAGCGCCTTCAGCTGGCCGCGCACGTTGCCCAGCAGGAGCGGCCGGCCGGAGTTCATGCCGACGCGGGCGGCGGCGTGCGCCAGCCCCACGTCGAGGTGAGCGACGGTGTGGTCCGCCAGCAGCGCGCGGGTGCCCTCATCCATCACGGCCCCGCCACCGAGGGCGAGGACGCCGTCGTGGGTGCGCAGGGCCTCGGCCACCGCCGCCGCCTCCAGCTCGCGGAACACGGGCTCGCCACGGCCGACGAAGATGTCCTGGACCGACTCGCGCTCGTTCGCCTCGACGTCCTGGTCGGTGTCGCGGACCCGGACTCCGAGTCGCTCGGCGAGCAGCTCGGCGACCGTGGTCTTGCCCGCACCGGGCGGGCCCACCACGACGACGACCGGCCGGGTCCCGGTCACCGGTGGCTCAGGTTCTCGAGGTACGTGCGCACGTTGCGGGCGGTCTCGCCGACGGAGTCGCCGCCGAACTTCTCCAGCAGGGCGTCGGCCACGACGAGCGCGACCATCGCCTCGGCGACGATGCCGGCGGCGGGCACGGCGCAGACGTCGGAGCGCTGGTGGTGTGCCCGGGTCTCCTCGCCGGTGGCCACGTCGACCGTGCGCAGCGCGCGCGGCACCGTGGCGATCGGCTTCATCGCGGCGCGGACGCGCAGCAGCTCGCCGGTGGTCATGCCGCCTTCGGTGCCGCCTGCACGGCCGGAGACGCGGCGGATGCCCTCGGGCGTGGGGACGATCTCGTCGTGGGCCAGCGAACCGCGCGTGCGCGCCAGCTCGAACCCGTCGCCCAGCTCGACGCCCTTGATCGCCTGGATGCCCATGAGGGCGGCGGCGAGGCGGCTGTCGAGGCGGCGGTCCCACTGCGTGTGCGAGCCCAGGCCCGGGGGCAGCCCCTCGACGATGACCTCGACGACGCCGCCGAGGGTGTCGCCGTCCTTGTGGGCGGCGTCGACCTCGGCCACCATCGCCTTCGAGGTCTCGGGATCGAAGCAGCGCAGCGGGTCGGCGTCGAGGCGCTCGACGTCGGCGTGGCTGGGCAGGACGCCCGCGGGCGCCTTGACGGTGCCGAGCTCGACGACGTGGCTGACGATCGTGGCGCCCGTGGTCTGGGCGATGAACTGTGCCGCGATCTCACCGAGGGCGACGCGGGCCGCGGTCTCGCGGGCGCTGGCGCGCTCGAGGATCGGGCGGGCCTCGTCGAAGTCGAACTTCTGCATGCCCGCCAGGTCGGCGTGGCCGGGACGCGGACGCGTCAGCGGCGCGTTGCGCTTGAGCCCGGCGAGGGTCTCGGGATCGACCGGGTCGGCCGACATGACCTGATCCCACTTGGGCCACTCGCTGTTGCCGATGCGCAGCGCGATCGGGCTGCCGAGCGTGCGACCGTGGCGGATGCCGCCGATGATCTCCAGCTCGTCGGCCTCGAAGGCCATCCGGGCGCCGCGGCCGTAGCCGAGGCGGCGGCGCGCGAGGGCAGCCTGGATCTCCTTGCTCGTGACCTCCACACCGGCCGGGAGGCCGTCGAGGGTCGCGACGAGTGCGGGGCCGTGTGACTCACCGGCGGTCAACCAACGAAGCATGGGGCGATTGTCTCAGACCCAGAGTGAGGCGAACGCACCGAGCAGCAGGTACGGACCGAAGGCGATCGGGATCCGCTGGCCGAGGCGCCCGCGCACGAGCGCCAGACCGACGACGGCACCGATGCACAGACCGAAGAACACGCCGTAGTACGTGGCGACCAGGCCGAGCGGGCCGAGCCCCACTCCCACCACGGCCGACAGCCGGATGTCGCCGTATCCCATGGGCCCGACCAGGCCGAGCACGAAGTAGAAGCCGAACACCGCGACGTTGCCGATCAGCGCGTGCAGCAGCACGGAGGGCTCCTGCATCCACAGCGCGCTCACGCCGATCAGGAGCCACGAGACGACGTACAGCGGCGCCACGATGCGGTACGGCAGCAGGTGCACCTTCCAGTCCACCCAGGCCAGCACCGGGGTGGCGGCCGCGATCGGGATCCACACCGGCAGCAGCTTCGGCTCCGAGATCGTCGCGGCGGCGATGGCGCCGAGCGCCGCGGCGGGCAGGGCCAGCCACAGGCCGAGCCGGGGCACGGCCGCCAGCTCGACGTACGGGATCTTCGGCGGCATGTCGTCGTCGGGCTCGGCCGTGGGCTCGGGCAGCCGCGCGAGCAGCAGCGGGGAGAGCGCGGCCAGCACACCAGCCAGCAGGGCGCTCACGACGATGGGCACGAGGTGCACCCTAACGGCTGGCGAGCGCCTCCATGGCCGCTGTCACC
The DNA here is from genome assembly GCA_040514145.1 of Aeromicrobium sp. Taxonomy (GTDB): domain Bacteria; phylum Actinomycetota; class Actinomycetes; order Propionibacteriales; family Nocardioidaceae; genus Aeromicrobium. Next base: position 425 of record JBEVDF010000027.1, on the reverse strand, counting down.
AGGACGGCCGGCTCCACGGTGTCGCCGGTCATCAGGCTCACCTGGAGCACCGCCTGGTGCGCCAGCAGGTCCAGGCCGGTGGCCAACGGGCGGCCCTCGGACTGCGCCGACCGCATGAGCGACGTCGGCCACGAGTCGTACACGACGTCGAACACGGCGTTCGTCGTGCCGACGAAGCCGTGCTCCCGACCGGCCAGCGACCCGTCGGGGACGGTGGAGACCAACAGGTCGACCGACTCGAGCACCTCGACGTGCAGCGGGACCACCGTCACGGCCAGCCCGAGGCGCTCGATGGTCCGGGCGGTGGAGGCCGCGCGCGCGGTGTCACGCACCCGCAGCTCGACCGCGCGAGCGCCGAGCTGGCGGGACGCGAACGCCATGGACGCCGCGGTGGCGCCGGCGCCGATGATCCGGACCGAGTCCAG
>JBEVDF010000334.1:0-20605 GCA_040514145.1 Aeromicrobium sp. | reverse complement strand
GTCGCGCCAGCGGCGCCAGCCGATCGCCCAGGGCACGAGCCTCGTCACGCGTGAACCAGCGCGCCTCGGCGATCTCGGCGGCCGCGACGACCTCGGCGTCGAGCCGCAGCGCGAACACCTCGGCCACGAGGTGATGGCCGGGCTCGTTCGCCGCGTCGGCCTCGTACCGTCCCCACCGCGCCAGCTGCTCCGGATCGACGTCGACCTGCAGCTCCTCGGCGAGCTCGCGCACCAGCGCGGACTGGTCGTCCTCACCCGGCTCGGGCTTGCCGCCGGGCTGCATGAACACCCCCGAGCCGCGCTTGCGGACCATGAGGATCCGCCCGTCCGCGTCGGTGGTGTACGCCGCCACGACGTGGATCGTGGGTCTTCCCGGATCGCTCATTCGATCGCCTCCGGTCCCCATCCTGCTCGACCCGCCTTGGCGCGGTGCCGAGCCCCCGCGGCGCCACGTAGAATCGACGCTCGTGACCACCGCACAGAACCGCGTCCCGGAGAAGCCCGTCCTCGAAGGTCTCGAGGAGAAGTGGGTGGACGTATGGGCGCAGCAGGGGACGTACGCGTTCGACCGCACGAAGACGCGCGACGAGGTGTACTCGATCGACACCCCGCCGCCCACCGTCTCGGGCTCGCTGCACGTGGGTCACGTCTTCAGCTACACGCACACCGACCTGATCGCGCGGTACAAGCGGATGCGCGGCCTCGAGGTGTTCTACCCGATGGGCTGGGACGACAACGGCCTGCCCACCGAGCGCCGTGTGCAGAACTACTTCGGCGTGCGGTGCGACCCGTCGCTGCCGTACGACCCCGACTTCACTGCGCCGGAGAAGCCCGACGCCAAGCGCCAGATCCCGATCAGCCGGCGCAACTTCATCGAGCTGTGCAACGAGCTCGTCCAGGAGGACGAGAAGGTCTTCGAGACGCTGTGGCGCACGCTCGGGCTCTCGGTGGACTGGGCGCAGACCTACACGACGATCGGCCGCGAGGCCCAGATCACCAGCCAGCGCGCGTTCCTGCGCAACCTGTCGCGCGGCGAGGCCTACAGCCAGGACGCGCCGACGATGTGGGACGTCACGTTCCAGACGGCCGTCGCCCAGGCCGAGCTCGAGGCGCGGGACTACCCGGGCCACTACTACCGCGTGGCCTACCACCTGGCCGACGGCCAGAAGGTCTACATCGAGACCACCCGGCCCGAGCTGACCCCGGCCGCCGTCGCGCTCATCGCGCACCCCGACGACGAGCGCTACCAGCACCTGTTCGGCACGACCGCCCGCTCGCCGATCTTCGGCGTCGAGGTGCCGGTCCTGGCGCACACGCTGGCCGACCCGGAGAAGGGATCGGGCATCGTCCACTGCTGCACCTTCGGCGACCTGACCGATGTGCAGTGGTGGCGCGAGTTCGACCTGCCCAACCGCACCGTCATCGGCCGCGACGGACGCATCCTGCGCGAGACCCCCGCGTGGATCGCGGGCGGTCCGGGCGAGGAGCTGTTCGCCGAGCTGGCGGGCAAGACCACGTTCAGTGCCCGTGAGGCCGTCGCCGCCGCGCTGAAGGAGTCCGGCGACCTCGACGGCGAGCCGCAGCCGACCGAGCGCAAGGCGAACTTCTACGAGAAGGGCGACAAGCCGCTCGAGATCGTCTCCACCCGCCAGTGGTACCTCAAGAACGGCGGTCGTGACGCCGAGCTGCGCCAGCGCCTCGTCAGCCTCGGCGACGACATCGAATGGCACCCCGCCTACATGCAGTCGCGTTACACGAACTGGATCGAGGGCCTCAACGGCGACTGGCTGGTCAGCCGCCAGCGGTTCTTCGGCATCCCGTTCCCCGTCTGGTACCTGCTCGACGAGGACGGCGAGCCCGACCACGACAACCCGATCCTCGCGCCCGAGTTCGACCTGCCGGTCGATCCGGCCTCGCAGGCTCCGGCCGGCTTCGACGAGTCGCAGCGCGGCAAGCCCGGTGGCTTCATGGCCGATCCCGACGTGCTCGACACCTGGGCCACGTCGTCCCTCAGCCCGCAGCTGGTGTGCGGCTGGGAGCGCGACCTCGACCTGTTCGAGCGCACGTTCCCGATGGACCTGCGCCCGCAGGGCCACGACATCATCCGCACGTGGCTGTTCTCCACCGTGGTGCGCTCCAACCAGGAGTTCGGCACCGTGCCGTGGAAGCACGCCGCCCTGTCGGGCTTCGTGGTCGATCCCGACCGCAAGAAGATGAGCAAGTCCAAGGGCAACGTCGTCGTCCCGGACGAGATCTTGGAGAAGTTCGGCGCCGACGCCGTGCGCTGGCGTGCCGCCGGTGCCCGTCCGGGCGCCGACTCGCCCTTCGACGAGACGCAGATGAAGGTCGGCCGCCGCCTCGCGATGAAGGTGCTGAACGCGAGCAAGTTCGTCGTCGCGCCGGTCGAGCAGTACGGCCTCGGCGCCGACGCCTCCCTGCTCGACCCCGCGCTGGTCACCGAGCCGCTCGACCGGGCGCTGCTCACCGGCCTGCGCAAGGTCGTGGAGGACGCCACCGCGCACTTCGAGGCCTACGACTACGCCTCGGCGCTCGAGGTCACCGAGAAGTTCTTCTGGGACTTCTGCGACGACTACCTCGAGCTCGTGAAGGAGCGCGCCCGCGCCGAGGACGCCTCCGGCACCTCGGCGAAGGCCACCTTCGTGCTGGCGCTCTCGGTGCAGCTGCGCCTGCTCGCGCCGTTCCTGCCCTACGTCACCGAAGAGGTGTGGTCGTGGTGGCAGGAGGGGTCGATCCACCGCTCCGCGTGGCCGACCGCCGACGACCTGGCGATCGAGACCTTCGACGGCCGCCTGCTCGCCATCGCGGGCGAGGCCCTGGCCGGCATCCGCGGCGCGAAGTCCACGGCGAAGGTCAGCCAGCGCACCGAGGTCACGCACGTCGAGATCTCGGGCGACGCCGCCACGCTCGACCTGCTCGCCGCGGCCCTGCCCGACGTGCGTGCGGCCGGTCGCGTCGTCGGCGAGGTCGTCACCTCCCCCGGTGACGGTGCGCTCGCCGTGAACGCCACGCTCGCCGACTCCTGACCGCGTAAACTCCCAGCGAAAGCCACAGAGTTCCACACGCTCGGGAGGTCACGTGTACGCCGCTGAACGCCAGGTCCTGTTGGCCGAGCGTCTTGCCCAGCACGGGCGGCTGTCGGTCAACGAGGTGGCCGCCGAGCTGTCGGTGTCCACCGAGACCATCCGCCGCGACCTCGACGTGCTCGAGCGCGCCGGCACCGCGACACGGGTCCACGGCGGCGCGGTGCTCTCGTCCGCCTACTCGCGCCTCGAGGCCAGCCTGGCCCAGCGCACGGGCGAGCGTCCCGAGTTGAAGTCGCGCATCGCCGCGGCGGCGCTGGCGTTCCTGCCCGACACCGGCGGCAGCGTCCTGCTGGACGGGGGCAGCACGGTGGCGCACCTGGCCGACGTGCTTCCCGCCGATCGCCACCTGACCGTCCTGACCCACAGCGTCGCCATCGCGCACCTGCTGCTGGGCCACGAGGGCGTCGCGCTGCACACCCTCGGCGGCCGGATCCGCGAGGTCACCGGCGTCGCGGTGGGTCAGGCCACGGTGGAGGCCCTGCGCGGCACGCGCGTGGACGTCGCCTTCATCGGCACGAACGGGATCGCCGCGGACCACGGCTTCAGCACGGCCGACTCGGAGGAGGCCGCCGTCAAGCGCGCGCTCTTCGGCTCGGCCCGCCACCGGGTCGTCCTGGCCGACTCCACGAAGTTCGGGCCGCACCAGGTGTTCTCCTTCGCGGACCTCGGCGACGCCACCGCCGTGGTGACCGACGACGGCATCACCGCCCGTGACCGCGCGATGCTGGAGGACGTCGGCGTCGAGGTCGTCGTCGCCTGACCGCTACTCGACGGGCTGGGTGGCGAAGTCGATGCCGGAGTTCTGCAGGCGGTTGATCAGCGCCGCGCCCATCGCCACCGCGGTGGTGGTCTGGCCCGAGACCTCGGGCAGGTCGTCGTAGGCCAGGCACATCGCCGACTCCGCCAGCATCTTGGAGGTCTCGGTGTAGCCCGGGTCGCCGCCGCGCACCGTGGTGACCACCTTCGTGTCGCCGCTGAGCCCCACCAGGGTGAGCGTGAACCACGACTTGGCGCGCTGTTCCTCGCTCGGACCGTCGCCGGCCGCCTTGAGCTTGGCCAGGAGGGCTCGGACCGGCGGGATCTGGGCGCCCACCGCGACCGCGCCGAGCACGGGCGCGGCCAGCGCCATCATCCGGCGCGTCCTGAAGTGGGCGTGGTGCTCGTAGGTGAACTCCGGACCGTAGCGGTCGAGCGCCCGGGCCGACCGCAAGACGATCTGTGGGTCGAGCGTCGGCAGCGGCACCCCGAAGCCCTTGACCGGCGGCTCGGCGCGACCGACCCGGCCGCCCCCGCGCACGCGGCGACCGGTGGGCCGCCCCTCGCGCGCACGACGCTGCTTGGCGGCGGCCTTCGAGCCGCGGAACTGGCCGATCTGGCCCAGCGCCGAGTGGTAGGTGCCGGCGGAGAACGACGCCTTCGCGCGGATGTAGCCCTTGATCGTGATCGGGGCGTCGACCGGGAGCTGCTGCACCGTGTAGAAGACACCCAGGTCGTACGGGATCGAATCGAAGCCGCACGCGTGCACGAGCCGGGCGCCGGTGGACACCGCCGTCTCGTGGTACTTGAGGAACATCTCGTCGACGAACTGCGGCTCGCCCGTGAGGTCGACGTAGTCGATGCCGGCCTCGGCCGCGGCCTTCACCGCGGGCTCGCCGTGCTCGAGATAGGGCCCGACCGTGCTGATCAGCACGCGCGTCCCGGCGGCCATCGCCGCCATCGAGGCGTCGTCGGCCAGGTCGGCGACGACGATCGCGGGAGCCTCACGGCCGGTGGCGGCGATGCGTTCGGCGATCTGCTCGAGCTTCGCGCGGGAGCGGCCCGCGATCGCCCACGTGGCGTCGGGGGGAAGGTGGACGGCGAGGTAGTCAGCGGTGAGCCCGCCGGTGAATCCGGTGGCACCGAAGAGCGTGAGATCGACCATGGGTCGACGCTATACCGGGGTCAGCTCGCCTTCTTGTCCGCCTCGTCATGGGTCAGCACGCGCGGCGGCGTGTGGTGGCGCACGGTGTCGGCCGTGACGATCACCTTCGCGACGTCCTCGCGGCTGGGGATCTCGTACATGACGTCCTGGAGGGCGTCCTCCACGATGGAGCGCAGGCCGCGCGCGCCGGTGTCGCGCTCGAGGGCCAGGTCGGCCATCGCCTCGCACGCGTCCTCGGTGAACTCCAGCTCGACGTCGTCGATCGCGAACAGGCGGATGTACTGCTTCGTCAGCGCGTTGCGCGGCTCGGTGAGGATCGAGATGAGGGCCGGCTTGTCGAGCTTGTTGACTGCGGCGATGACCGGCAGACGGCCGATGAACTCGGGGATCAGGCCGAACTTCAGCAGGTCGGTGGGCACGACCTTCGACAGCTTCTGGGCGTCGTTCTCGTCGACGACCGGCGCGATGTCGGAGTTGAAGCCGAGGGTCTTCTTGCCGCTGCGCTGCTCGATGATCTGGTCGAGTCCGGCGAAGGCGCCACCGACGATGAACAGCACGTTGGTGGTGTCGATCTGGATGAACTCCTGGTGCGGGTGCTTGCGACCACCCTGCGGCGGGACCGAGGCCGTGGTGCCCTCGAGGATCTTCAGCAGCGCCTGCTGCACGCCCTCACCCGACACGTCGCGGGTGATGGAGGGGTTCTCGCTCTTGCGACTGATCTTGTCGATCTCGTCGATGTAGATGATGCCCGTCTCGGCCTTCTTGACGTCGTAGTCGGCGGCCTGGATGAGCTTGAGCAGGATGTTCTCGACGTCCTCGCCGACGTAGCCGGCCTCGGTGAGGGCCGTGGCATCGGCGATCGCGAACGGGACGTTCAGCATGCGCGCCAGCGTCTGGGCGAGGTAGGTCTTGCCGCAGCCCGTGGGGCCGACCATCAGGATGTTCGACTTGGCCAGCTCGACCGTCTCGTCCTTGTTGATCCGGCCCGAGGCCTGCGCCTGGACGCGCTTGTAGTGGTTGTAGACCGCCACGGCGAGCGACTTCTTGGCGCCCTCCTGGCCCACGACGTAGGTGTTGAGGAACTCGTAGATCTCGGCCGGCTTGGGCAGCTCACCGAGGCTGACCTCGGCGCCCTCGGCGAGCTCTTCCTCGATGATCTCGTTGCACAGATCGATGCATTCATCGCAGATGTAGACGCCGGGTCCGGCGATCAGCTTCTTGACCTGCTTCTGGCTCTTCCCACAGAAGGAGCACTTCAGCAGGTCGGCGGTCTCACCAATGCGTGCCATGCGAGTTGTTTCCTGTCGTTTCCTGGCGGTCCCCCCACGATGCCACACAGGGGCGTCGTGGGGGACCCGTCAACGGCGGTTCGGTCCGGACGTGTCGCTCAGACCGGGATCTTGAGCGTCTCGAGCACCTGGTCGATGATTCCGTACTCGACGGCGTCGGGGGCCGTGAGGATCTTGTCGCGCTCGACGTCGCGGCTGACCTCCTCGGCCGTCTTGTTCGAGGCCTCGGCGAGCATCTTCTCGAGCAGCTCACGCATGCGCAGGATCTCGTTGGCCTGGATCTCCAGGTCGGAGATCTGACCGCCCGTGCCCTCGGTGTAGGGCTGGTGGATGAGGATCCGGCTGTTCGGCAACGCGAAGCGCTTGCCCGGCGTACCCGCGGCGAGCAGCACCGCAGCGGCCGAGGCGGCCTGTCCGAGGCAGAACGTCTGGACGTCCGGCTTGATGTAGCGCATCGTGTCGTAGATCGCCGTCAACGCGGTGAACGAGCCACCGGGGCTGTTGATGTAGATGCTGATGTCGCGATCGGGGTCCATCGACTGCAGGCACAGCAGCTGGGCCGTGACCGCGTTGGCGACGTCGTCGCTGATCGGGGTGCCGAGGAAGATGATGCGGTCCTCGAACAGCTTCGTGTAGGGGTCGATCCGGCGGAAGCCGTACGACGTGCGCTCTTCCCACTGCGGCATGTAGTAGCTCATCGCACGTCTCCTGCCGTGTTGACGATCTCGTCGATCAATCCGTATTCCTTGGCCTGCCCCGGCGTGAACCAGCGATCGCGATCGGCGTCTGCCTCGATCTGCTCGACGCTCTGGCCGGTGTGCTGGGCCTGCAGCTCGTTGAGCTGCTTCTTCAGCAGGATGGACTGCTCGGCCTGGATCTTGACGTCGGACGCGGAACCGCCGATGCCGCCCGAGGGCTGGTGCATCATGATCCGCGTGTGGGGCAGCGCGTAGCGCTTGCCCGCGGTGCCGGCGGCGAGCAGGAACTGGCCCATGGAGGCGGCCAGGCCCATGCCGACGGTGACGATGTCGTTGGAGATGAACTGCATCGTGTCGTACATCGCCATGCCCGCGTCGACGGAGCCGCCGGGGCTGTTGATGTAGAAGTAGATGTCGGCCTCGGGGTCCTCGGCGTTGAGCAGCAGCAGCTGCGCGCAGATCGCGTTCGCGTTCTGGTCGCGGACCTCCGAACCGAGGAAGACGATGCGTTCCTTCAGCAGACGGTTGTAGATGTGCCCGTCGAGATCGGAGGGTCCCGCCTCGACGGCCATCTGGGGACTCATGGGTGCGTTCACGTCATTGACCCTAGACCGCGGAACCGACGCAGACACGCGCCTGACACCCATGTTCGCCATCGGCGTACAGGAAGCCGTCAGCCCGCGTGGACCTCGGCGTCGCGGGAGATGGCCTCGAGTGTGCGGTCCATCCCGGCGAGCAGCTCGACGTCATGGCCGTCGATGCCGCCGAGCGCCAGCGTGGCCACGACGCGGCTGAGCAGGCTGCGCCGACCGCCGTCGAGGTCGCGCCGCAGGGTCAGCCGGGTGCCGCCGTCCACGGGGTCCAGGCGGTAGCTCCACCGGGCGGCCGGGCCGTAGACCTGGAACGCGAGGCGCTGCGGGCGCACCACCTCGACGTAGCGGCTCACGGTGGGCCAGACGAACGCCTTGCGCCTGTTGAGGTTGAGCGACAGCTGGTTGTGGCTCAGCCGGCGCGGGTAGAAGAACTGTCGCCACGTCTCGGGGCTCCAACGACGCATGCGCCGCTGGTCCTTCAACACGTCCCAGACCTTCTCCGGCGGGGCGGCGACGAGGATCGACGTCTCGAGCGGCGGGACTCCGCCGCTCAGGCTTTTCCCACGACGTCACTGCCCTCGGCCGCGACCTTGATGCGCTCGAGGGTCTGGCGGATGCCCGCCTCGAGCTCCTCCTCGAAGTTCTCGGTGCCGCCCAGCACGCGACGGGTGAGGAAGTTCGACACGCTCGAGACGCCGTGGGGCGCATGACGGCTCTCGGTCAGGCGCGTGCCCGTTGCGGTGGCCTCCAGGTCGTAGGACCAGATCGTGCCGTTCTCGGCGATCTTGAACGCGAAGCGCTTCCCGGGCACGAACTCCTTGACCTTCGCGCGCGTGGGCCAGAACAGCGGGCCGCGCCGGTTCACGTTGATCGTCGTGGTGCCGACGCCCACGGGACCCTTGCCGCGGACGATCATCTTGCGGCACTGCGGGCTCCACCGGGGCATGTGCGCCGGGTTGCTCACCAGCTCCCACACGCGCTCAGGTGGCGCCTCGATGTCGATGGTCGCCGAAATCTCGTCACGGTTGGCCATGCTGGTCTCCCTCGTCGCGGTTACTGCTCGGGAGCCTAACCGATCATGACACTGGGACTGTCACATGGGGTGACCCGGCTCACAGTGTGGGCACTCATGACTCGAGGGAGCGGATGTCCTGCGGCCTCGAATTGACCCAGGTGACGAGCCATTCGGCGATTCTCGGGTGGTTCAGCAGCGCGAAGTGGTGGGCCGAGGGCAGGTACTCCAGCCGGGCGTGGGGCACGACCGGGCCGCTGCGGCCGATGCCGGCCGAGGACGAGAAGTGCACGATGAGGTCGCCCAGCACCGCACTGAACGGGTGCCGCTGCGTGGCCCCGACCGTGGCGGCGATGAAGTGGTACTCCGCGTGCGCGAGCGGGGCGGCGGCGATCCGGTCGAGCCCCCAGCGAGCGGTGAGGTCCTGACCCTCCCACTCGTCGGAGGTGATGTACCCGTGGCGCAGGTCGACGATGCCGGCCGAGCGCGAGTCCAGGATCGTGCCGAACGGCGTGGACTGCGGCCAGATCCGCAGGATGCGCGAGCCGAGGTGCGCGGCCTTCTCCATGGTGGCGCCGGCGTGGGGTGTTCCGAGGCAGACCACATCGCTCACCCGCTGGGCCCACTGGTGCCCGGCCACCGTGGCGCGGTTCGTGGCGGCGCGGACGACCAGGCCACCCATCGAGTGGCCCACCAGGGTGATGCGCTGGACCGCCACCGGCCAGGCGCCGACGAGCTGCTCCAGCAGCTCGTCGAGGTGCTGGCCGTTCTCCGAGACGTGCAAGCCGGTGTTGTAACGCAGCAGGATCGGCGTCGCCTCGGTCTCGGAGGCGATGCGGTCGGCATAGGGGGGTCGTTCGCGACTGCTGCGCGACCAGGACTCGTCGTTCTCGCACAGGCCGTGGACGAAGACCACGAGGTGCCCGGTGGCGTCGGGGTACGCCTGGCGGAGCTTCCACGGGGTGGCCGGGATGTCGGTGCCGTCGTGGCGCAGCGACATCGTGATCGCCTGCGGGTCGCCCAGGAGCCGCAGCTCGTCACCGATGAGGCCGTTGACGGCGGAGCGGACCTGGCGGCCGAACCGCGAGGCGTCGACGGGGGCGCCCACCCCGCGCGCGGCCAGCGATCTCGCCGCGCCGCCCGATCGCCGCAGGACGGCCGAGAGCGATCCGTACACCGAGCCGGCGATGGCGTCGTGGACGACTTCGGGGACGCGGCTGCCGACGATCCGCGTGGCGCCGAAGGCGCGGCGGGCGACCGCGGCGTGCACGTCGCGGACGGTGCCGAGCACCAGCCGGTCGCCGTACTCGAACGCGAGCGCAGCGGCGTCGGTCGTACGTGCGGTCGGCCCCATGTGCCCATGGTGCCGCACGCGCCCACTCCGGCGACGGATCGATCCCGGGTCGTGGACGCGCGCGGCTACCGCACGCTCAGAACAGCCAGCCGCAGCTCGACGCGAAGGGCCGACCCGCGACGCGATCGTCGAAGAACCCGACCGCCTGGCCGCTGCCCTCGTACCCCGACGCGACGTGCGTGGGCGACCACAGCGTGCTGTAGGTGATCGAGGAGCCCTGAGCGCACCAGTCCTTGGCGGCCTGCTTGACCGAGGCGTTCGGCACCACGTCGTCGGCCCACGAAGAGGTCACCGCGAAGGGCACGGAGATCTTCTTCTGGCCGAGCTTGAGCTGGGCCAGCTGGGCCGCGATGTCGGGGCGCGACAGGTAGGACGAGATCGTCGTGCCCTCCTTCGTCAGCGTGCGCGTGTCGAGCCAGCCGCTCGGCAGGCTCTCGGGCAGGCAGCCATAGGCGGTGTCGGCCTCGTCGAGCAGCGCCTGGCCCTTCTCGTTGGTGAGGTCGCGGATGCCCAGCTCGGGGTACGTGACGTCGAGCATCTTGACCGCGAACAGCAGGAACGTCTGGTAGATGCTGCTCTCGATGTTCTTGCCGATGACGGCCAGGTCGGCCGTGGGCGCCGTCGCGTGGCCGCCCTTGATCGCGAGCTCGGGCGCGTAGGTGGGGGCGAGCTCGAGGGCACCGGCGGTGGCGCCGCCGCCCTCGGAGAAGCCCTGCAGGAAGACCGGCGCGGTGCGTGAGTACCCGAGGTTCTGCGCCGCCCGCACGACGTCGAGGGCGTTGTGGCCCAGCGCGACGTTGTTGCCGTAGGGGTGGGTGCCGGGGGTGCCGAGGCCCTCGTAGTCGGTCACCGCGACCGCGTAGCCGGCCTCGTAGAGCTTCCGGATCCAGTTGCCGTCGTAGAGCTTCGCCGTCGCGATGAGCTTGCTCGGGGCGCACGAGTCATGGAGGCCCTGGGTGCCGGGGCTGACCGCCACGATGGGTCGCTCGCCGCCCTTCTTCCATGCCGCCTTCGGCACGATGACCGTGCCGACCACCGGGGTCTTCCCACCGCGGGCTCCGGTCGAGACGTACTGGACCTTGGTGACGGTGGCGTCGGCCTTGGTCAGGCCGAGGGTGTCGAGGGCGTAGACGCCCGGCTCCTGCTTGAGGATCGCTCCCGGGTCACCCGTGACCGTGACGGGCGGGGTGTAGATGTCGCCGGCGGCCTGGGCCGGCGCCGCTGAGGCGGTGACGGCGAGCGCGGCGACGAGGGCTGCCGCGAACGACGCGGCGAAGGGACGAGTGAGCTGCACGGTGGTCTCCTGCGAGGTCCCGGCCGTCCCGAGACACGGCCTGTAACCAGTGGTTACAGTTCATGTGGGTCACAGACTGCCGCGTGATCTGACCCACGTCAAGACTCCCCGCTCGGCCTCGTGGGCCCCGGGCCACACAACGCAAGAGCCGGCACCCCGCGGGGTGCCGGCTCTTCACGCGGGACGGGCAGGGCCCGTCGGCGTCACTTCTCGTCGGACTCGGTGGCCTCGTCGGCGGCGTCGGACTCGACGGCCGCGTCGGCGGTGTCGGTCTCGTCGGCGGCGTCGGTCTCGTCGCCACCGATGGTGCCATCGGCGCGCAGGTTGACGAGGTCGACGACGTTGCCGGACTTGTCGGTGACCTTCGCCGACTCCACCAGCGCGGCGAGCGCCTTGCCGCGCAGCACCTCGCTGATCATCTCGGGCACGTGGTTGTGCTCCATGATGTGCTGGATGTAGGAGTTCGGGTCCTCACCGGACTGCTGGGCACGGCGCATGATGTGCTGGCTCAGCTCGTCGTTGTCGAGCGGGTACTCGTTCTCCTCGACCAGCTGGTCCAGGACGAACTGCGCCACGATCGACTCGCGCACGTCGCGCTCGAGCTCGGACTCGAACTCCTCGACGGTCTTGCCGTCCTCCTGGTCGGTGAGGTAGTCCTCCAGGGTCAGGCCGGCCATCGCGAGCTGCTGGTCCATCTGCTGGCGGCGGTTGGCCAGCTCGCCCTCGGCGAGGCCCTCGGGCATCGGGGCGTCGATCTTGCTGACGAGCTCCTCGAGGACGAGGTCGCGGGCCTCCGCGGCCTGCTCGATCCGCTTGCCGCGGGTCAGGCGCTCGACGAGGTCGGCGCGGAACTCCTCCATGGTGTCGAAGTCCGACGCCATCTGGGCGAACTCGTCGTCGAGCTCGGGCAGCTCGGTCTGGTGCACGTCCTGCAGGGTGACGGTGACGTCGACCTCGTCGCCGGCGAGGTCGCCGCCGACCAGCGTGGTGGAGAACGTCTTCGACTCGCCCTTCGACAGGCCGGTCACGGCCTCGTCGAGGCCGTCGAGCATCGTGGCCTTGCCGATGACGTAGGGCAGGCCGTCGGCCTGGGCCTCGTCGATGAGCGTGCCGTCCTTCTGGGCGGCGGAGAGGCCGATGGTGATCGAGTCGCCCTCGGCGGCCGGGCGGTCGACCTCGCTGAACGTGGCGAAGCGCTCACGCAGCTGATCGAGCTGCTCGGTGACGTCATCGTCGCCGACCTCGATGTCGGAGACCGTCACGGCGATCTCGGACGCGTCGGGGATCTCGAGCTGGGGGCGCACGTCGAGCTCGGCGGTGACCTCGATGGTCTCGCCGTCCTCGAACTTCGTCAGGTCGATCTCGGGCTGGCCGAGGGGCGTGGTCTTGGTCTCCTGCAGCGCCTGCGCGTACCAGCCCTGGAGGGCCGAGTTGAGGGCCTCGTCGAGGACGGCCCCGCGGCCGACGCGCTGGTCGATGATGGCCGAGGGCACCTTGCCCTTGCGGAATCCGGGGACCTGGATCTGCGCACCGATGGTCTTGTAGGCCTTGTCGAGGTTCGGCTTGAACTCCTCGAACGGCACCTCGATGGTCAGCTTGACCCGAGTGGGGCTCAGCGATTCGGTGCTGCTCTTCACGTGATGACTCCTGCGTCGTTGGGCTCGTGGCAAGCCCACGGAGTCCTCACGCAGGCCAGCGTCCAGTCTACGGGGCTCCCGTGGTGGCGGGTCAAACGGGCTGCCGCAGAGCGGCCTACACTGATCCGTGCCTCACGGGATGTGGCGCAGCTTGGTAGCGCACCTGCTTTGGGAGCAGGGGGCCGCAGGTTCAAATCCTGTCATCCCGACCACGGCTCGGTGGCACGACGAGCACGGCCGAACTCGGCGGCGCCACCTAGGCTGTCTGCATGACGACCGACGCGGTGACCGGACGCGTCGTCCACGCGCGTGTGGTGGACGAGCCGCTCGACGTGGCCGAGCACCTGGCCGCCGTCTCCGGCGCGGCGATCGGTGCGATCGACGTGTTCGTCGGAACGATCCGCGACCACGACCCCGACGCCGCGGGCACGGTGGCCCGGCTGGAGTACGAGGCCCACCCCGATGCCGAGGGGATGCTCGCCGCGCTCGCGGGCCAGGTCGCACTGAACACCGGGGCGACCGTCGCCGTCTCCCACCGTCACGGCGCGCTCGGCGTCGGCGACGTGGCGGTCGTGATCGCCAGCGCCGCACCCCACCGCCGCGAGGCCCTCGAGGCCACCCGCGCCCTCATCGAGCTGATCAAGACCGAGGTCCCGATCTGGAAGCGCCAGACCGACACCGACGGCCGGTCGGACTGGGTCGGCCTGTGACCCTCGTCGACGGCTTCGGCCGCGTGCACCGCGACCTGCGGATCTCCCTCACCGACAAGTGCTCGCTGCGCTGCACCTACTGCATGCCGGCGGAGGGCGTGCCGTGGATCGAGCGCGACAGCATCCTCACGACCGATGAGCTGGAGCGCATCGCGCGGGTGTGCGTGGACCTCGGCGTCACCAGCATCCGGCTGACGGGCGGCGAGCCTCTCGTGCGCAAGGACGCCGTCGAGGTCGTCCGACGGCTGGCCGCGCTCGGCCCCGAGGTCTCGATGACCACCAACGGCCTGCGCCTGGCCGAGCTGGCCCAGCCCCTGCGTGAGGCCGGCCTGTCGCGGCTCAACATCTCCATCGACACCCTCGACCGCGAGCGGTTCGCCCAGTTGACGCGCCGCGACCGCCTGGACGACGTGCTGGCCGGCATCGAGGCCGCGCGCGCCGCCGGGTTCACGCCTCTCAAGCTCAATGCCGTCGCGATGCGCGGCGTGAACGAGGACGAGCTGGTCGACCTGGTGGAGTTCGCCGTCAGCCAGGGTGCGGAACTGCGGTTCATCGAGCAGATGCCGCTCGACGCCGGTCACACCTGGGACCGCGCCGCCATGCTCACCGGCGCCGAGATCCTCGAGCAGCTGAGGACGCGGTTCCGGCTCGAGCCGGTGCCCGGCCGGGGCTCCTCCCCCGCCGACACGTGGACCCTCGACGACGGGCCCGGGACGGTCGGCGTGATCGCCTCGGTGACCGCGCCCTTCTGCGCCGCCTGCGACCGCATCCGGGTCACCGCCGACGGGCACGTGCGCAACTGCCTCTTCGCGCGCGACGAGTCCGACCTCGTGCCGGTCCTGCGGGGTGGCGGCAGCGATGAGGACCTGGTGCGCATCATCACCGCGTCGATCTCGGCGAAGCGCGCCGGGCACGGCATCGACTCCCCCACCTTCGTGCAGCCCGAGCGCCCCATGAGCGCGATCGGCGGCTGAGCCGGGCCTGACCGGAGAGGTCAGCCGCCGGCGTAGGGCGGCAGCACGTCGACGGTGCCCTCAGCCGGGACGGGCGCCGAACGGTCGGTCGTGCGCGTGCCCTCCACCAACACCGAGCAGTGGGTCAGCACCGGCCCGAGGTCCTCGAATCGCGCGGTCAGCGCGTCCAGGACGTCGCCGATCGTGGCGGCCTCGACCGTCGTCTCCGAGGTGCCCGCCGCCTCACGGGCGGCGGCGAAGAGTCGCACTCGCACGGGCTGCATGCAGCCAAACTATCCTCCGCGGGGGCTGGCCACGATCCGGCGAACGGGTAGCGTCGACCCGGTGGACCCCTCCAGCCTTCCCGAGCTCCTGGCCGAGCGGGTGCGGGGACGGGCTCCAGCGTGCGGAGGGACCCGGGTCATCGCGATCGACGGGCGCAGCGGCGCGGGCAAGACAGCGCTGGCGCTCGACCTCGCCGACCAGATCGGCGCGCCGATCCTGCACCTCGAGCGGCTCTACCCCGGATGGCACGGGCTCGCCCGGACACCCGCGATCGTCCGCGCCCTCCTGGCCGACCTGGCGATCGGTGAGAACGGCCGCGCCCGGCAGTGGGACTGGGAGGCCGACAAGCCCGGCCGCTGGCTGACCGTGCGTCCCACGAACAACCTGATCATCGAAGGCGTGGGGTCGGGCGCCTCGGCCCTGCGGCCGTTCCTGAGCCACCTCGTGTGGCTCGAGGCGCCCGAGGACGAGCGGCGTCGGCGGGCGCTCGCGCGCGACGGCGACACCTACGTGCCGTGGTGGGACGTGTGGGCCGCCCAGGAGGAGGAGTACCTCGCCACCGAGCACACACCCGAGGTTGCGGACCTCATCGTGTCGACGGGGTCCTGACTCCTCACCCGGTTGTGGCATCATGGACACGGCGCCTCGGCGCCACGCGGACGTAACTCAATGGCTAGAGTCCCTGCCTTCCAAGCAGGATGTTGCGAGTTCGAATCTCGTCGTCCGCTCCACGCTCCGGCGCCTCAGTCGCGCCGCCCCCGCGCGCGAGCGGTCACGGCCCGCCCCACGGTCACCACGATCCAGGCCGCGCCGAACACCACGAAGATCCAGCCCTTGTCGGGGTCGCTCGTGCTGGTCAGGATGAAGACCCCCATCAGCACGACCCCCGCCGCCGTGACGAGCAGGGGCCACTGGTCGGCGAGTCCGCGGGGCGAGTCGTCCATGTCCCGGACTCTACGACGGCAGGGCCGTGTGGGTCAGTCGGGAAGCCGGTGCAGGATGAGCACCGCGCGGTCGTCCTCGCCGGGCTCGGTCTGGTCGAGGATGCGGCGCGGGGCGCCGGCCAGGCCGTGACTGATCGCGATCTTGGCCGCGCCACGCAGCCACTCGATGCCCACGGCGAGGTCGAGCGTGCGCGTCTCCACGACCCCGTCGGTGTAGAACATCAACGCCTCACCCGGCGCGATGACGCCGGAGGCGCCACGGAACTCGGGACGGTCGATGATGCCCAGCGCCAGCCCGCGGGCGCCCGAGACGACCCACTGCTCCTCGTCGGGCTTCCAGTGCATCGCCGGAGGGTGCCCGGCGTTCAGCACCTCGTAGCCCCCGGTCTCGAGGTTCACCAGCACGTGCACGGCCGTGGCGAAGCCCTCGTCCCACGACTGGCGCAGCAGGTAGTCGTTGCCCGCGGCGAACAGGCCCAGCGGCGGCAGCGAGCCGATCAGCCCGCCGAGCGCACCGGCCAGCTGCAGCGACTGGGTGCCGGCGGCGACGCCCTTGCCGCAGACGTCGACCAGCACCATCTCGAGGTACTTCTCGTCGTTGGACAGGTTGGCGACGAGGAAGTCGCCGGCGAACTTGGCCGAACCGGCCGACTCCATCGCGGACTCGCTGACCCAGCCCTCGGGCAGCCGCGGCACCGTGCCCTGCGCCTGCAAGCGGTCGCGGAGCTCCATCAGCATGGCCTCGCCGAGTGCGGCGGGAAGGCCCGATCGGGTGCGGGACGCGCTGTACAACAGGATCGCGGCGGCGAGGTAGACCGCCAGCAGCGACGCCGGACGGGCGGCGTTCCAGCCGCTGTCCAGCGTGTAGACCATCGACGAGACCGTGGCGGCGAACAGCACGATGCCCGCCAGCGAGGCCTGCGGCCCCCACTGGAGCAGCGTCCCGCCCACGACGAGCGGCAGGATGAACATCGTGACGGGCATGACCGCGTACCAGGTCAGGCTGACGATGAACATGACCACGGTGACCAGCAGCAGTGCCGCCAGGACGGCCATCTGCCCGTCCTTGGAGCCCGAGCGCCACTCACGGGCGTTGGACGACAGGTACCGGCCGACCGGGTCGCGTCTCACCCCTCGTGCCGTGCTCACGGACTGACCCTATCGGCGCCGCTGGCAGCGCGGACACCAGAACAGGTTTCTTGCGGCGAGAACCTCCGTGCGCACCTTTGTTCCGCAGACGTGACAGGGCTGTCCGGCCCTGCGGTAGACGTAGACCTCGCCGCCATGATCGTCTACGCGGGGCGCGCGGCCCATGGCCTCGGGCTCGTGCTCGGCGCGCACCGTGTCGATGCGTCCTGTGCGCACGCCCTCCCCCATCAGGTCGACCAGGTCGGACCACAGCGCGAGGAAGGTGGAGGGGCGCAGATCGCGTCCGGGGGTCTTCGGGTCGATGCGGTGCCGGAACAGCACCTCGGCGCGGTAGACGTTGCCGACGCCGGCGACGATCCGCTGGTCCATCAGCAAGGTGGCGATCGAAGCGCGCGACCGCGCCACCAGGGCCGCTGCACGCTCCACGTCGGCGCCGGGGTCGAGCGGGTCCTCGCCGAGCCGGGCCAGCACGGCCTCCACCTCGTCCGGAGTGAGCGCCTCGCAGGCGGTGGGGCCGCGCAGGTCGGCACTGACCCGGTCGGAGGCGAGCCGCCAGCGCACCTGGCCCACGACCGGTGGCGCAGGGTCGTCGACGAGGTTGAAGGACCCGTACAGGCCGAGGTGCACGTGCACCTGCTCCTCGGTGCCCGCGAAGGTGACGAAGAGGTGCTTGCCGTGGGCCGTGGCCTCGAGCAGCTCGCGGCCGTCGAACCCGGCCGCCGACTCGAACCGGCCCTGCGGGCTGGACGAGCGGACGCGCTTGCCGCCGAACGTTCCGGTCAGGTCGAGCGCGAGCCGATGGAGGGTGTGTCCCTCAGGCACCCTGCCCGATCCTCACAGGCTGCCCTTCTCCTCGTACTCGGCCAGCAGGTCGATCCGGCGCTGGTGGCGGTCGGCCTCGCTCCACGGCGTGGCGAGGAAGGCCTCGACGATCTGCTCGGCCTCCTCGACCGAGTGCATGCGCGCGCCGATGCCCATGACCTGGGCGTTGTTGTGCTGGCGGGCGAGCTGGGCGGTCTCGACGCTCCACGTCAGCGCGCAGCGGATGCCGCGCACCTTGTTCGCGGCGATCTGCTCGCCGTTGCCCGAGCCGCCGATGACGATGCCGAGCGAGCCCGGGTCGTCGACGACGCCCTGGGCGGCGTCGATGCAGAACGGCGGGTAGTCGTCGAGCTCGTCGTAGGCGTGGGCGCCGTGGTCGACGGGCTCGTGGCCGTTCTCCCGCAGCCAGGTGACGAGGTGGTTCTTCAGTTCGTAGCCGGCGTGATCGGCACCGAGGTGGACGCGCATGCGGCCATTCTCGCAGGGTGGGATCAGGCGCGGACCATCGGCGTGTGGGCCATCTCGTGCACCCACGCCGAGAACGCCCGGGCCGACTCGTCGCCCTCGAACTCGCCCAGCACGTGCACCTTGAGCTCGCGGCGGCGCTCGGCCAGCGGATCCTCCCGCAGCATCTGCGTGAGCACGTCGGGCAGGCCGGCGAGATCGCGGCCGACCATGTACCCACCGGCGGCCACGGGGACGGCCTCGGCGAACTCGTCGAGGTCGTGGACCACGCTCACCATGAGGTACGGCTTGCCCGAGGCGAGCCAGTCCGAGACGACGCTCGACACATCCGAGACGAGCGCGTCGGCGGCGTTCATGCACTCGGCCACCGACCAGCCGCGCACGGCCTCCTCGCCCCACACGTGGCGGCCCGGCGTGGCGGGATCCTCGTGGTCGGCGGCGAGGATGGCGTTCAGCTCGGTGAGGCGGCCGGCCCAGTACGCGTCGCGCAGGAACACCGGGTGCGGGCGAAAGATGACGTCGGTCCCGGCGTCCAGCAGAGCCCGGAGGATGCGGTCGGCGACCCGCATCGAGGAGAAGTCGGTCGTGTTGCCGTTGCCGGTCCAGGTGGGCGCGTAGAGCACGGTGGGCCGCGCGACCTCGGTGACGGGCGTGACGGCGGGCAGCACGTCGCCGGACTGCGGCCGGCCCAGCAGCACGAACCGCTCCCGCGGGATCTGCACGCCGTGCCGGGTGTAGCGGTCGATCGCCGCCTCGCCCGACGCCACCAGCACGTCGTAGCGCAGGTGGCGCGTGTGGTGGCTGCCCGCCTTGTCGGAGTCGCCGTGGCCCAGCCACACGTGACGCACCGAGCGGATGCCCATCAGCTTGAGGTGGCCCGGGGCGTTGTGGACGTAGAAGAAGGTCGTGATGCTCGGCACCGTGAGGACGCGCATGTCGCCCAGCACGTCCGAGCCGGCGGAGATCCACGGCATCGCCGGATCGATGGCGGCGCGCAGCTCGGCGCAGTAGTGGCTGCGGAGGCCGACGATGACGCCGCGGTCGCCCGAGGCCAGCAGGTGCGGCTCCCACATGCCGACGTGGATGGGCCCGCCGCCGTAGCCGCCGTAGCCGAGGACGAACCTCGGCTCGTACGCCGCGAGGGCGCGCCGCAGGGTCAGGCGGGCCCGCCAGAGCACGACCTTGTCGGCCACCACCGGGGCGGCGGCCGCCGCGAGCAGCAGCACGACGACGCCGACCACGAGGGGCGGCGCGACGGCGACGGCCAGGGCCGTCAGTCCCCCGAGCCACCGCACGGCGACGACGAAGGGACCGCGGTCGGCAGGCTCGGGCGCGGGGCAGACCCGGGGCTCGGGAACGCCGGGAAGCCCGTGCACGTGAGGCGGCGCGGCCGGGCGCAGCATCGCCGCCCGGACGATCAGGACGCCGGCCACGGCGGCCACGACACCGGCCGTCATCGACAGGTCGAGCAGGAGGCGGACCAGCACGGCGAGGGCCGCGACGGCGATCAGGCCGACGGACGACCAGGCGAAGATGCGGTTGCGGTTGGAGACGTCGGTGCGGAACCGGTGCTGCATGCGGCGCTTCCCGCGGTCGAGGTGTCCGCGCACCCGCTCCAGCAATGTCGACATCGCCCCCAACCTAGCGGTTCGGATCCGCGGGCCCGGGGAGCGCCGCGTGATCCGACCCGCCCGGCCGTCAGTCGAAGATGGGATCGCGCGTGCGGGTGCGCTTGAGTTCGAAGAAGCCGTCGTAGGAGGCCAGGGCGCGGGCACCGTCGAACACGGTGCCGGCCTGCTCGCCCTTCGGGGCCGGGGAGACGACGGGGCCGAAGAACGCCGTGTCGCCGATCGCGATGACCGGGGTGCCGACCTCCTCGCCCACGCGCGAGATGCCGTCGAGGTGCGAGGCACGCACGGCCTCGTCGAGCGACAGGTCATCGGCGGCGTCGGCCAGCTCGAGGGGCAGCCCGACCTCGGCCAGGGACTCCTCGTAGAGCGCGCGGTCGAAGTCGCGGCCCTCGACGTGGTGGCGCGTGCCGAGCGCGGTGTACAGGTCGCGCAGCGCCTCGGAGCCGTGCTGCTTCTCGGCGGCGATGCACAGACGCACCGGGCCCCAACCCCGCTCGATCATCTCCTTGTACTCCTCGGGCACGTCCTTGTCCTCGTTCAGGACGGACAGGCTCATCACGTGGAAGGACGTCCGCACCGGGCGGACCTGCTCGACCTCGAGCATCCAGCGGGAGGTCATCCAGGCCCAGGGGCAGAGGGGGTCGACCCAGAGGTCGACGGTCTCGGTAGTGGTCATGTCCGGTCCAACACCGGATGGCCCGCGCGCATTTCCTCCACGAGTGCCGCGACCACGGCGTCGAGCTC
>JBEVDF010000239.1:0-5147 GCA_040514145.1 Aeromicrobium sp. | reverse complement strand
GTGTTGTCCGAGCTCACCCGCTCGACGACGGCCACGTGGCCCGCGGACCCGCCGCGGACGCCGGCGGGGGCGGTCGGCCACCAGGCGACGTCGCCTGCCTTCGGGTGGGCCGTCTCGACGGCGCTGCCGAACGCGAGGGCGTCGAGGCGCCCGTCGCGCGCGGTGGTGGCCTTGAGGATCGGGGCCGTGGCGCCCCGCGTGGTCAGCGCGTGGGCGACGAGATGGCGAGCGCTCGGGCCCGTGACGCCCCAGACGCGCTTCGGGGCCTTGGCGTAGGCCCACGTCGGCGACTTGAGCTTCTTGCAGGCCGTGATGCCCTGGCACCGCACGCTGGCGCCGGAGGCGACCGTGCCGGACCGCTGGCCGCGTGAGGAGATCGCGACCGCGAGGTCGGACGCCTGCAGCACGCTCGTGCCGAGCGTGCGCGCCCCGCGGGCGTTGGGGTGCACGCCGTCGAGGGTCTGGTCCTCCGGCAGTGCCGCCAGGGGCACCCAGGTGAAGCCCTTCGCGCGGGCGTAGCTCTCGTACAGCGTCGTGACGGCGACCTGCTTGCCGCTGTGGTGCGAGCCCCACGCCGTCATGACGTAGACCTTCGACCGCGCGACGCCGTTGCGGTCGGCTTCCTGGGCCAGGCGGGAGAAGTAGGCGGAGGCCATGAAC
This sequence comes from Aeromicrobium sp., assembly GCA_040514145.1. Taxonomy (GTDB): domain Bacteria; phylum Actinomycetota; class Actinomycetes; order Propionibacteriales; family Nocardioidaceae; genus Aeromicrobium. The sequence continues at coordinate 4,487 of JBEVDF010000239.1, read as the reverse complement.
CTGCGCTCTGCCGGGTCGACCGGGACGCGGCGCGTGCCGGCACAGTCCCAGATGTCGTTGCGGCCGACCTCGACCATGATCACGTCCGGCCGGGTCTCCGCGATCTTGGCGAGCCGGTCGCCGAAGGTCGAGCCGGTACAGACGACGCCGCGGTTGTTGCCGCCGCGGGTCACGATGCCACTGCCGGCCTCGGCGCTGACCATGACCTGGTCCGGGTCGAGCTGGGCGCCGTCGGCGACGTACGCCCACCACGCCTTGATGAGGCCGTTCGTCGCCTGGGCGCGGTACCGGCCCGGTGCGGAGATGGAGTCGCCGAAGACCAGGACGCGCGGCGCCGAGGGCCCGGGCGCGGCGGGGTCGGGGACGATGACGTCACCCTGGCCGCCGCCCGAGCCGGGGTCGGCGGGCGGAGCGGTGGGGGTCGTCGTCGGCGTCGTCGTGGGAGCGGTGGTCGGCTCGACCACGACCGGGTTCGACGGGTCGACGGCCTCGTCGTCCGCCGAGGCGGCACCGGGGGCCATCACCAAGGAAGCCGCCGCCGCGAAGCTGGCGGCCCACGTCAGCACACGTCGACTCACTGGACGATCGTACGTGAAACTTCCGTCACTCCAGTCACGACTGCGTCACACGGGACACGGGGGTCGTAGAGTGCGGCGGGTGACTGCGCTCCCCGACGACCTCGCCCGCATCGCCGACGACGTCCGCGGCTTCCTCCCCAACGTCGAGGCCACCGCCCTGCGGGACGCCGCCGCCACGTACGCGACCCCCGGCGGCGTGATCGTCGAGATCGGCACGTACTGCGGCAAGTCGACGGTCCACCTGGGGCACGTCGCCCGCGAGTCCGGCGCGACGCTCGTGACGATCGACCACCACCGCGGGTCCGAGGAGCACCAGGCCGGCTGGGAGTACCACGACGCCTCGCTCGTCGACCCCGAGACGGGCGCGTTCGACACCCTCCCGGTGCTCCGCCGCACCCTCTGGGCCGCCAAGCTCGAGGACGTCGTCGTGCCGATGGTCGGCCGCTCGTCCACGATCTCGTCGTGGTGGCGCACGCCCGCCGACCTCGTCTTCATCGACGGCGGCCACACCGAGGAGGCCGCGCAGGCCGACTACGCCGGCTGGGCCCCGTGGGTGCGCCCCGGCGGCGCGCTGGCGATCCACGACGTGTTCCCCGACCCGAACGACGGAGGACAGGCGCCCTTCCACATCTACGAGCGCGCCCTGGCCGACGGGTTCGTCGAGGTCGGTCACACCGACAGCCTCCGCGTGCTGCAGCGCCCCGCCTGATCACAGCGCCCCGGGGTCGCAGACGGCGACACTCCGACATATGCCTAGGGTTAGGCAAAAGAGACCCGGGGCGGGTTACGCTCCATGCAGCTGTCCCCACCGGGGACGACGAGAGGGGCGTTCGTGGCACTCAACGACGAGCTCACGAAGGACGCGATCGCGGTCCGTGCCGAGGCAACGGACTGGCGTGATGCCGTCCGTCAGGCCGGCGCCCTGCTCACCGCGGTGGGCGTCGCGACCGACGACTACACCGACGAGATGATCCAGACGGTCGAGAAGCTCGGCCCCTACATCGTGCTGGCCCCGGGCATCGCCCTGGCGCACTCGCGTCCCTCGCCGGCCGTCCAGCGCGCGGGCCTGGGCTGGCTGCAGCTGGCCGAGCCCGTCGAGTTCGGCCACGAGAAGAACGACCCCGTGTGGCTCGTCGTCGCACTCGCCGCACTGGACCACGACGGACACCTCGATCTGATGTCCGCCCTTGCCGCCGTCCTCGGCGACACCGACCTGCTGGAGCGGCTGCGCGAGGCGGACACCGCCGAGCGTGTCCTCGAACTGCTGACCCCCACCACTGCCAACGAAGGGCCCACCTCATGAAGATCGTCGCCGTGTGCGGAATGGGCATCGGAACCTCGGTGCTGCTGAAGATGAACGCCGAGAAGGCCCTGCGCGCGCTCGGTGTGGACGCCGACGTCGAAGCCGCCGACATCGGCACCGCGAAGGGCGCCGCCCGGACCGCGCAGGTCGTCCTGACCTCGGCCGAGCTCGCTCCCGAGATCGGTGAGGTCCCGGCCCAGGTCGTCGTCATCGACAACTTCATGGACGTCGCCGAAATCACCGAGAAGCTGACCCCGCTCGTCTCCTGACGGACGACGGACGACTAAGAGAGAGAGAACGAGATGGACTGGTTGGTCGACGTACTCGACTTCATCGGACAGCAGATCCTCAACGTGCCGGCGTACCTGATCGGCATCATCACGGCGATCGGCCTCATCGCGCTCAAGCGCTCCAGTGGACAGGTGATCGGTGGCGGCCTCAAGGCGGCCCTCGGCTTCCTGATCCTCGGTGCCGGCGCGAACGTGGTCATCGCATCGCTGGGCCCGTTGGGCGAGATCATCCTCGACGTCACCGGCGCCCAGGGCGTCATCCCGACGAACGAGGTCATCACCGCGATGGCGGCCGAGGAGTACGGCGCACAGAGCGCCTACGTGCTGACGCTCGGCTTCCTCGTGATGCTGGCGCTGGCCCGCTTCACTCCGCTGCGCTACATCTTCCTCACCGGCCACCACATGGTGTTCATGGCGCTCATGCTGACCGTCGTGCTCTCGGTGGGCCTCGACGACAAGAACGACTGGCTGGTCGTTCTCGTCGGCGCCTTCCTGCTCGGCGTGATCATGGTGGTCATGCCCGCCCTGGCCCAGCCGTGGACGCGCAAGATCACCGGCGACGACACGCTGGCCATCGGCCACTTCGGCACCCTGGGCTACATCGCCGCCGGTGCCGCCGGGCAGGCCGTGGGCAAGAAGAGCCGCTCCACCGAGGAGATCGACTTCCCGCAGGGCCTGAAGTTCCTGCGCGACTCGATGGTCGCCACCGCGCTGTCGATGGTCCTGATCTACGAGGTCTTCGTCGTGTGGGGCCTGATCGCCAGCCCCGAGAGCACCAAGGAGCTCCTCGGCGCGGCCGACGCGGGCGCCGCGATCATGGCCGGCTTCGCGCTGGCGCTGCAGTTCGGCGTCGGCGTCGCGATCATCCTCTACGGTGTCCGCACCGTGCTGGGTGAGCTCGTCCCGGCCTTCCAGGGCATCGCCGAGAAGGTCGTCCCCGGTGCCAAGCCGGCGCTCGACATCCCGATCGTGTTCCCGTTCGCGGCCAACGCCGTGCTGATCGGCTTCCTGGCCTCGTTCGTGGGTGGCCTCGCGTCGCTCGCGCTGCTGGCGCTGTGGCTCGAGCCGGTCTTCGGCCTGGCGCTGATCCTGCCCGGCATGGTGCCGCACTTCTTCACCGGCGGCGGTGCCGGCGTCTATGGCAACGCCACGGGTGGTCGCAGGGGCGCGGTCGTGGGCGGCTTCGTCAACGGCGTGCTCATCACGATCCTGCCGGCGCTGCTGCTGGAGGTCTTCGGCGAGCTCGGCTTCGCGAACTCCACCTTCGGCGACGCCGACTTCGGCTGGTTCGGCACGCTGCTCGGCACGAGCCTGCTGGCCGGCCCGGGCATCGGCATCGTGCTGTGCATCGTCATCGGCGTGCTGCTGGTCGTCGCGGCCTCGATCTACCAGGTCAAGGTCGTGGACTCCGGCTGGACGCCCGGTGCCCAGCGCGACGTGATCCTGGCCGAGGAGGACGCGGCGGCCGCCGCTGCCGCCAAGGAGACTCCCGCGAAGGAGTAGCTCCCCCTCGTCGCGCAGGCCCGTCCCGGAAGGGGCGGGCCTGCGTGCGTCCGGGGGGAGTCGGGTCGAGATCACAGGCCGAATCGCAGAGTTGAGTGGAATGGACTCAACTTTGGGTATGTTGATCCTGACATGGACCTGAACCACCTCACCACGAGAAGCCAGCAGGCCCTCGCTGCCGCGATGCAGCAGGCCGCTGCCGCCGGTCACCCCACCGTGGAGCCGGCGCATCTGCTCCGAGCCCTGCTCACCCAGCAGGGCGGTACCGCCGCGCCGCTGCTCACCGCGGCCGGCGCTGATCCCGACGTCGTGCTGTCCGAGCTCGAGGCCGTCATCGGCCGGCTTCCCAGCGCGAGCGGCTCCACCGTCGGCAATCCGCAGCTGGCGCGCGCCACGCACGAGGTGCTGCAGCGCGCGATCGACCTCGCCGGCGAGCTGGGCGACGACTTCGTCTCCAGTGAGCACCTCGCCGTGGGCATCGCCACCGTCGCGGGCCCGGCCCAGCAGGTGCTGGCCGCCCGGGGCGCCACGCCCGAGACGCTGACCGCGGCCTTCGAGGCCGTGCGCGGCGGCGCGCGCGTCACCAGCCAGGACGCCGAGGACCAGTACCAGTCGCTGGAGAAGTACGGCATCGACCTGACCGCGCTCGCCCGCGACGGCAAGCTCGATCCGGTGATCGGTCGCGACGCCGAGATCCGCCGCGTCGTCCAGGTGCTCAGCCGCCGCACGAAGAACAACCCCGTGCTGATCGGCGAGCCCGGCGTCGGCAAGACCGCCGTCGTCGAGGGGCTGGCCCAGCGGATCATCGACGGC
>JBEVDF010000185.1:0-6798 GCA_040514145.1 Aeromicrobium sp. | reverse complement strand
CGTCCGAGCAGCAGTGGCGCCGAGCACTGGGGACACGACGGGTGTTCCTGGCGGTCGACGAGGACGGCCGGGACGTCGCGATGATCGGGCTGGCCCCCGGTGACGAGCCCGAGCTGGTCTCGATGTGGGTGGCGCCGGAGGCCCGCCGCAGCGGGATCGGCGTCGCGCTCGTGGAGGCCGTCGTCAGCGAGGCGGGCGCGCGGCCGCTCCGGCTGCGCGTGATGGCCGAGAACTCCGGCGCGATCGCGTTCTACGAGACGTGCGGCTTCGCGCTCACCGGAGACCCGGTGGACGACGAGGGCACGCTCACGATGCGGCGGGTCGGGACGCCAGCCACCACCACGTGGTCACCGCCAGCAGAACGGCCGCGCCGACCAGGTGGGCCGCCACCAGCGCCATCGGCAGATCAGTGAAGTACTGGACGTAGCCGATCAGCCCCTGGGCGAGCCCGGCCACCAGCACGAGCAGGCCGATGCGGCGAGCCCGGCCACGCAGCAGCACGATCGCCACGACGGTCAGGATGAGGAAGAGCCACACGCAGATCGCGTGGGTCCGGCTCCACCACGCGGGGTCGAGGTCGTTGCGCGGCGCATCCGCGTCGCCCGCGTGCGGGCCGCTCCCGGTCACGATCGTGCCGAGGTAGATCGCCGCCAGCAGCACGACGTAGGCCGCCCGCACCACCCAGGCCGCCCGGGGCTCCACGGTGCCGCCCGCCTCGCGCAGGGAGACCAGGAAGACGGTGGCCGCGACGACCAGCGCCATCGACAGGATCAGGTGCAGCGAGACGACCCAGGGGTTCAGGTCGGTCAACACGGTGATGCCGCCGATGACCCCCTGGAACGGGATGCCGATGGCGATGCCCAGCACGAGGCGCAGCTGCGTGCGGGTGGCGCCGGTCCAGCGCCACGTGGCGATGAGCGCGCCGATCGCGACGACGACCAGCACGTACGTCAGCATGCGGTTGCCGAACTCGATCGCGCCGTGCCAGCCCAGGGCGCCGTGAGGGACGAACGACTGGTCGGTGCACCGCGGCCACGTGGGGCAGCCCAGGCCCGACGCGGTGAGTCGCACCAGCCCGCCGGTGAGGATGATCAGCGTGTTGGCGACGAGGTTGGCCCACGCCCACTTCTCGACCGTCGACCGCGACACGGTGCGTCGCGAGATCGCACTCACTCCCATCGGAACCACCTTCCGGCGGCAGCCGCGGCCCCGAGGGCCCACGCGGCGAGCACCACCACGGAGAACGTACCGGGCGAGCCGGTCATGTATGCGTCGCGCAGGCCCTCGCCGAGGGCGCCCGAGGGCAGCAGCGACAGCAGGCCGCGCACCGCCTCGGGGTACTGGTCGAGGGGCAACAGCAGGCCGCCGCCGACCAGGAGCAGGACGTAGACCAGGTTCGCCAGCGCCAGCGTGGCCTCGGCCCGCAGCGTGCCGGCCAGGAGCAGGCCGAGCCCGCCGAACGCCACGGTGCCCAGCAGGCCGAGCACGACGAGCCAGCAGGTGCCGACCACGGGGGCCTCGGGCCGCCAGCCGAGGGCGACGGCCAGCCCGCCGAGGACCGCGAACTGGGCGACCTGCAGGATCGCGACCGCGCCCACCTTGCCCGCCAGCAGGCCACCGCGCGAGAGGGGAGTGGCGCCGAGGCGCTTGAGCACGCCGTAGCGGCGCTCGAACGCCGTGGCGATCGCGAGCGACGTGAACGAGGTCGAGACGATCGCGAGCGCGAGCACGCCGGGCGCCAGCACGTCGAGGGGGCGGTCGCTGTCGATGAAGCGGTCGGACCGCGACCCCACGACCAGCAGCAGGAGCGGGATCACGAAGGTGACCACCATCTGCTCGCCGTTGCGGACGGTCAGCCGGAACTCCATCGCGGTCTGTGCCCAGGTGCGGCGCAGGCGCGAGGCGGCGCCCGGCGCGGGAGACAGATCGAGGGACGTCATCGCAGTTCCCGCCCGGTGAGTTCGAGGAACCGGTCCTCGAGGGTCTGGTGCTCGACCAGGACGGACTCGATCAGCACGTCGTGCGCCGCGCACCAGCCGGTGATGCGGTGCAGGACGGCCGGGTCGACCTGGGTGGTCAGGACGTACTGGCCGGGCTCGGGCTCGGCCACCGCGGCGCCCTCGGGCAGCTCCTTGGCCAGCGAGTCGCGGTCGAGTCCGGCGCGGGTGCGCAGCCGGATCGTGTTCTGGGCGCCCGCGGCCACGAGCTCGGACGGCGTGCCCGAGGCGATCACGCGGCCGGCGTCGACGATGTGGACGTGGTCGGACAGCTCCTGCGCCTCGTCCATGTAGTGCGTGGTCAGGACGGTCGTCACGCCGTGGCTGCGCAACTCGTCGACGAGTTCCCAGGTCGCGCGACGCGACTGCGGGTCGAGGCCGGCGGTGGGCTCGTCCAGGAACACCAGCTCCGGTCGGCCGACGATCGCCATCGCGAGGGACAGGCGCTGCTTCTGGCCCCCGGAGAGGCGTCGGTAGGAGGTGCGGCCGAACGACGCCATCCCGAGCCGCTCGACGAGAGCGTCGACGGGGAGCGGGTCGGCGTACAGCGACGCCATGTGGCGCAGCATCTCGCCGGCGCGGACGCCCAGCCAGGCCCCTCCGGACTGCAGCATCACGCCCACCCGAGGCCGCAGCTCGGCGGCATCGGCGACGGGATCGAGACCCAGCACGCGGACCCGGCCGGACTGGGGCCGGCGGAAGCCCTCGCACGTCTCGATCGTGGTGGTCTTGCCCGCGCCGTTGGGGCCCAGGATCGACGTGACGGTGCCGGGCGCGACGGTCAGGGTGAGCCCGTCGACGGCGCGGACCTCGGCCTCGCCGCGGCCGTACCGCATGACGAGGTCGCGAACCTCCACGGCGGGAGTCGTCGTCGTCGAGGGCACCAGAACATTCTAGGTGTGGCAGGTTGAGGCCATGGACCTGCCCGTGATGCCACCACTGGCGCCGATGCTCGCGAAGTCCGCGAAGCAGGTGCCGCACGCCGCCGGCCACCTCTACGAGCCGAAGTGGGACGGCTTCCGCGCCATCGTCTTCCGCGACGGCGACGAGGTCGAGATCGCCAGCCGGTCGACGAAGTCGCTGACGCGGTACTTCCCCGACGTGGTCGAGTCCGTCCGGGCGAACACGCCCGACCGCTGCGTCCTCGACGGCGAGATCGTGATCGCCCAGGACGGCCGGCTGAGCTTCGACCTGCTCTCCAACCGCATCCATCCGGCCGACTCGCGGGTCACGATGCTCGCGCGGGAGACGCCCGCGTCGTTCGTGGCGTTCGACCTGCTCGCCCTGGGCGATCGCTCCTTCCTCGACGAGCCACTGGCCGTCCGGCGCGAGGCACTCGTCGAGGCGCTGTCGGCGGCGCGGCCGCCGGTGCACGTCACCCGGGTCACCGAGGACCCCGAGGAGGCCGAGCACTGGTTCACGACGTTCGAGGGCGCCGGCCTGGACGGCGTGATCGCCAAGCGACTCGACGGGGCCTACGTCCCGAACGGCCGGACGATGGTGAAGGTCAAGCACGCGCGCACCGCCGACGTCGTCCTGGCCGGCTACCGGCTGCACAAGAACTCGACGCCCGCGCGCCCTCTGCTGGGCTCGATGCTGCTCGGGATCTACGCCGACGACGGGCGCCTGCAGCACGTGGGGGTCGCGGCCTCCTTCACCGAGACGCGCCGCGCCGAGCTGATCGACGAGCTCGAGCCGCTGAAGCTGGCCGAGGGGGAGTCCCATCCGTGGGACCTCTGGCGCGACGAGCAGGCCCAGGCCTCGGGTCGCCTACCGGGCGGCCAGAGCCGCTGGACCGGGACCAAGGACCTGTCGTTCGTCCCGCTGCGGCCCGAGCGGGTGCTGGAGGTGGCCTACGAGCACATGGAGGGCGAGGGCGACCAGGCCCGGTTCCGCCACATGGGCCGGTTCCAGCGCTGGCGGCCGGACCGCGAGCCCGAGTCCTGCACCTACGCCCAGCTCGAGGAGGTCGCTCGCTACGACCTCGGGGACGTGCTCGTCTGAGTCACGCGCCGAAAGCAGCGAACCGCCCCGCCGGAGGGAGTCCGACGGGACGGCCCGTACCAGTGGAACGGGGCTCCGACCCGAACATGACGTAACCCTCAGTTGCGGTGCTCAGTCCGTCTCGTCCTGCTTCTTGCGCGACGGCTGCACCCGGCGCGGCTCGCCGGGCATCTTGGGGTAGTCCGGCGGGTAGGGCATCTCGCCGAGGCCGTTCTCCTCATCGCGGTCGTACCAGTCGAGGAGGGTCTGCAGCGAGTGCTGGACGTCGTCGATCTCGCTCCACGGATCGGGGCGCTGCTCCAGCAGGGCGGGCACGGTCGTGAGGTTGAAGTCGCGGGGGTCGTCGACGTCGAAGAGCTCGTCCCACGTCAGCGGCGTGGAGACGGGGGCGCCGGGCTTGGGGCGCAGGCTGTAGGCGCTGGCGATCGTGCGATCGCGGGCGTTCTGGTTGAAGTCGACGAAGATCTTCTCGCCCCGCTCCTCCTTCCACCAGGCGGTGGTGACCCCGTCGTCGCGGCGCTCGAGCTCACGGCCGAACGCGAGCGCGGCATGGCGGACGTCGGTGAAGGTCCACGTCGGCTCGATGCGCGCGAAGATGTGCACGCCCCGGTTGCCGCTGGTCTTGGCGAAGCCGCGGATCCCGATCTCCTCGAGCAGCTCCTTGGCCACCTTCGCCACGCGCTGGGCGTCGCGGAAGTCGGTGCCGGGCTGCGGGTCGAGGTCGATGCGGATCTCGTCGGGGTGGTCCACGTCGGCGCGGCGCACGGGCCACGGGTGGAACGTGATGGTGCCCATGTGGGCGGCCCAGGCGGCGACCGCGATCTCGGTGGGACAGATCTCGTCGGCACGACGGCCCGAGGGGAAGTGGATGCGCACGGTCTCCAGGTACGGGGGAGCGCCCTTGGGGACTCGCTTCTGGTAGAACGCGTCGCCGTGGCCGTCGGCCCGCGTGGCCATCACCATGTCCTCGCGGACGCCCTTGGGCCAGCGCTCGAGGGTGGTGGGGCGCTCGCGCAGGGCGCGCATCAGCCCGTCCTCGACCGCCACGTAGTACTGGACCACCTCGAGCTTGGTGATGTCCGGCGTGCGGTCGGTCTTCTCGTAGATCACCCGGTCGGGGCTGGAGACGCGCACGGTGCGCCCCCCGGCCTCGACCTCGGCTGCGGCTGCCCCCATGGGCCGACCCTACTGTCAGTCGACCTCGGTGACGATCGATTGGACCTCGAGGACGGGCACGTCGGCGGTGGCCGTGGTGCTCAGCGTGAGCAGGTCCTGGGCACCGGCGGGCACGTCGATGACCCGTCCGCCCATCTCGAAGCGGATGTCGTAGGTGATCGTCATCGTGGCCTGGTAGTCGCCGGCGCGCCGGAACATCATCGAGCACTCGTCCGACTTCTCGGTGACCAGCGGGCAGTCGATCGACTGGCCGCCGGCGCTCACGGTCATGCCGCGGGGCGTGGCGATCGCGCGCATCCCGAGGGCGGAGGAGCCCACCACCTCGCCGGACGGGGCACCCTCGGCCCACCACCAGGTGTCGAGGTTCACGAGCGTGCGCGTGGGCGGGTTGAACACCGCGGTCACGGTGGGCAGCACCAGTGCGCCGCGTGCGGCCTCGATGCGGTCGAGGATCGTGACGGTCTCGAACTCGGTGTCCCAGACATACGTCCGGATCTCCTCGGCGTCCGCGCTCTCCTTGCAGGACGTGAAGATGAGGTGGTCGGCGTCCTCGGGCTTGTCGTCGAGGCCGGGCGTGTCCTCGCGGGCCTCCTCGATGTCCTGGATGGCGGCCGGGTCGTTCATGTAGCAGGCCCGGTTGCCCTGGCAGAAGTCGTCCCAGATGTCGAAGAACGTGCACTGCGGCGTCGTGGGAGTACCGCCGCCACCACCGCCTCCGTCGCCTCCGCCGCCGTCGCTGCCGCCGGACCACGCCACGCAGCCGTACTGCAGTCCGTCGGTCCCGGGATCCGTGTCGCCCCAGGCGGTGCACACCTTGTCGGCGTGCGCGGGGACCATCAGCACGAAGAGCGTCACCACGGCGGTGGCCAGCAGGGCGCCGGCGCGCCGGGCCAGGGTCAGCACGAGATCCCGCTCGGGGTGTCGGCGCTGCCCACGATGAGCCAGGCACCGTCGGTCTGCTCGAGGCGGTGGCTGCTGGCGTACCAGCCGGCGGCCTCGGGCTCGACGACCTCGCCGTCGGCCTCGGCGCCCCACTCGTCCTCATTCACGCAGACGGTGGCGATCGCGGTCGTGCCGTCGACGGTGGCGGTGTAGTCGCGCAGCTCCGGCGCGCCGACCCGGCGGAAGTTCCCTTCCTCGAACTGGGCGTAGCGCGCGAGCATCGGCTCGGACTCCGCGGGGGAGAGGACGCGGCCGAAGTCGGCGGTGTCGTAGGCCCCCGAGGTTTCGACCCGGACCCGTTCGTTCCAGTAGGCCTCGAGGACCGCGACGGCCTCGTCCTGGGCCGAGGCGGTCGGTGTGGCGGTGGTCTCCGGGGGCGCTTCCGCGCCCTCGTCGCCCCCGCAACCCCCGAGCAGCAGCGCGCCGGCCAGTGCCAGCGCGCACGTCATGGTGCGCATCCCCCGTGCAAGCATGGGCATGATTGTAGTGAAGATCCGCCCTCGGGTCCTCCCGCCCGGCGACCGACCATCATGAGGCGGGGCTCAGTGAGGTGAGCCTTCGTTGAACGAGGGGAATCATTAACGCAACAATGGTGTTGTGAAATACGTGAGCGTGGATCATGAGGTGTCGTCGGTCGACGACCTCTCCACGCGCGATCGCGTCGCCGAGAGCATCCTGG
>JBEVDF010000159.1:0-5483 GCA_040514145.1 Aeromicrobium sp. | reverse complement strand
TGGGTGCGCTGCTTGCGCTCGGCCTTGAGGCGCTGCCAGTTGGCGTCGACCTCGTCCGCCGACGCCACCGTGACGTCGCCGAACACGTGCGGATTGCGGTGCACCAGCTTGTCGGCGATCTCGCGCACCACGTCGTCGGTGGTCCAGCCCTCGTCGTCGGACTCGGCGATGGCGGCGTGGATGACCACCTGCATCAACAGGTCTCCCAGCTCCTCGCGCAGGTGCCCCGAGTCGGCGAGGTCGATCGCCTCGGCCGTCTCGTAGGCCTCCTCGATGACGTAGCGGCGCAGCGACGCGTGGGTCTGCTCGCGGGTCCACGGGCACTCGGCCCGCAGCCGGCGCATCACCTCGACGAGGCGGTCGAACTCCTGGCTCACGTCAGGAGCACTGGAGCGCCGCGGGCCGGTCCTCGGTGGCCGTGGCGTCCAGCTCGACGCTGGGCACCGACAGCGATCCGGTCTCGGAGATCTGCTGGACGGTCTCGTCGAGGCCGAACCGCGGGTCGACCGAGATGTCGGCCTCGGCGGTGGCCTCGGCGAGCAGTTGCTGGCCGGCCTGGATCAGCGGCTCCCCCTCCGGGAGCGAGGCGTCGGCCTCGCGCGCCATCTCCTGCGCGATGGCGCCCGTGCGCTGGTTGCGCTCGATCAGGCTCAGCGCGGCGGGGAGGTCGTCGCCGAACATCTGCTCCAGCTGCGCCTGGTCGGCGGCGGCCAGCGCCGGGACGGTGATGTCGTAGCCACGGTCCTTCGCGACCTGGTCGGCGACCTCGCCCGAGACCAGGTCGGCCACCGACTGGCGGCGCAAGGCGGCCGAGTCGATGCCGGCGGCGCTGCCGCTCTGGCCCGAGAGGGAGGCGGTGCAGTACACGTCGGCGACGTCGTCGACGTCGGACATGGGGATCCGGGTGCCCTCCACGACGGCCGCGGCGCCGGGATTGACGGGGCCACAGCCCGCCATCAGCAGCGCGGCGAGCCCGAGGACGGCCAGGCGGGTCTTCGACATGGCGTCAGCGTACCGGGAGCGTGATTCAGTTCACGTCAGCCGGCAGGCCCGTGCCGGTCTCGGCGACCCACGCGGCCACCTCGTCCTCGCGGACCGCCTGCCACATCTCCTCGCCGGCCTGGCGGTCGAGGTAGACGACGCTCTGGGCACCCTCCATGCCCGTGCCCTTGACCGGCACGGTCGTGAAGGCCACGTCCGCGGCCCGGATCGACCGCAACGACCACGCGAAGTCGCGCATCTCGCTCGTGGTCCAGCCCTCGTCCACCGCGAGGTTCGCCGTGACGGCGTCGAGGGCGGCATACATCCGGAACGGGTTGGCGAAGGTGCGCGTGGACAGCGTCTGGGCCATGAGGGCGCGCAGGAAGTTCTGCTGACGCTTGATGCGGTCGAAGTCGCCGCCGGCCAGGCCGGCCCGCTGGCGCACGTAGTCCAGCGCGGTCGCGCCGTCCATGCGCTGGGTGCCGGCCTGCCACGTGCGGCCGGAGTACCCGTCGGTCACGGTGGCGGGCACCGTGATCTCGACCCCGCCCATCGCGTCGGTGAGGGCCTTGAAGCCCTCCCAGTCGATGACCGCCACGTGATCGATGCGGACGTCGGTGAGATTCTCGACCGTCTCGACCGCGAGCGCCGGGCCGCCCCAGGCGAACGCGGCGTTGATCTTGGCGGGCCCGTGCCCGGGCACCTGCACCCACGAGTCGCGCGGGATGCCGACGACACCCAGGCCGCTGCGGTCGGACGGGACATGGACGACCATCAACGTGTCGCTGCGCTGGCCCGCGACCGAGCCGTCGACGCGCTTGTCGCTGCCCATCAGCAGGATGTTCATCGAATCGCCGGCGGACTCCGCGGGGCGCTCGCCCGCCGGCATCGTCGACGGCAGGTGATCGACCTGACCACCGAGGCGGCTCTGCACCCACAGGCCGGTGCCGAGGGCCGCGGCGACCGCGATCACCACGACGATCGCCGTCACGATCACCACGCTCCGCAGCACGCGCCGCCAGCGCGGCTTCGGCGCTGCGACGACGGGGGAATCGGTGTCGGTCACTGCCTGACAGTAACCGACGATGGCCCCGCCGTTCAGCGACTTCAGCAACCTCTCAGGAGGCCGCGCCGATGTCAGCCGACGATGGTGTCGACGACCCGCCCCACCCAGTCGAGCAACTCGCGTCCGCGCAGCGGTTTTCCGCCGATGCCGGGCTCGCGCGGAGCCGGCACGAGCAGGACCTTGACGGCCTCCTTGTACAGGCTCTTGGGGTAGATCCGGTTGACGCGCAGCTTCGCCGACTCCGACAGCGTGGCGGGGTTGAAGCGGATGTTCGACCCGGCCGACGTCACCTCGGTCAGTCCGGCCGCGCGTACCTTGACCCGCAGCGCCGCCACGTCGAGCAGCGCCTCCACCGAGTCGGGCAGCTTGCCGTAGCGGTCCTGCAGCTCGGTGCGCAGCTCGTCGATGTCGGCGGTGGCCCGCACGTCGGCGAGTCGCTTGTACATCTCCAGGCGCAGGCGCTCGCTCGGCACGTAGTCGTGCGGCAGGTGCGCCTCGACGGGCAGCTCGAGCTTGACCTCCTTCTCGGGCGCCGCGTCGCCGCGGAACTCCGCGACCGCCTCGCCGACGAGCCGGATGTAGAGGTCGAAGCCGACGTCGGCGATGTGGCCGGACTGCTCGCCGCCGAGCAGGTTGCCCGCACCGCGGATCTCGAGGTCCTTCATCGCCACGGCCATGCCGCCGCCGAGCTCGGAGTGCTGCGCGATCGTGACGAGGCGGTCGTGCGCGGTCTCGGTGAGCGGCTTGTCGGGCGGGTAGAGGAAGTAGGCGTAGGCGCGCTCGCGGCCACGGCCGACGCGACCGCGCAGCTGGTGCAGCTGCGAGAGGCCGAGGGTGTCGGCGCGCTCGATCAGCATCGTGTTGGCGTTCGAGACGTCGAGGCCGGACTCGACGATCGTGGTGCAGACCAGGACGTCGAAGCGCTTCTCCCAGAAGGCGACCATGACCTCCTCCAGCTGGTGCTCGGCCATCTTGCCGTGGGCCACCGCCACCCGCGCCTCGGGCACGAGCTCGCGGATGTGGGCGGCGGTCTTCTCCATGCTCTGCACGCGGTTGTGCAGGTAGAAGACCTGGCCCTCACGCAGCAGCTCGCGCCGGATCGCCGCCGTGACCTGCGTGTCCTCGTAGGCCCCGACGAAGGACAGCACCGGGTGGCGCTCCTCCGGCGGCGTGGCGATGGTGCTCATCTCGCGGATGCCGGTGACGGCCATCTCGAGGGTGCGCGGGATCGGGGTGGCCGACATGCTCAGCACGTCCACCGCGGCGCGCAGGTGCTTGAGCGCCTCCTTGTGCTCGACGCCGAACCGCTGCTCCTCGTCGACGATCACGAGGCCGAGGTCCTTGATGCGGACGCCGGGCTGCAGCAGGCGGTGGGTACCGACCACGAGGTCGACCGAGCCGTCGGCCAGTCCGGCGAGGGTCTCCTTGGACTCCTTCTCGGTCTGGAACCGCGACAGGGGCTTCATCGTGACCGGGAACTGCCCGAAGCGCTCCGCGAACGTCGCGAAGTGCTGCTGCACCAGCAGCGTCGTCGGGACCAGCAGGATGACCTGCTTGCCGTCCTGGATGGCCTTGAACGCCGCGCGCACCGCGATCTCGGTCTTGCCGTAGCCGACGTCGCCGCAGACGAGCCGGTCCATCGGCACGGTGCGCTCCATGTCGCGCTTGACCTCGTCGATCGTGATCATCTGGTCGGGCGTCTCGACGAACGCGAACGCGTCCTCGAGCTCGGCCTGCCAGGGCGTGTCGGGCCCGAAGGCGTGCCCCTTGGTCGCCTGCCGTGCCGCGTACAGCTTGATGAGCTCACCGGCGATCTGGCGGACGGCCTTGCGGGCCTTGTTCTTGCGATTCGTCCAGTCCGCCCCGCCCATCTTGTCGAGGGTCGGCGACTCACCGCCGACGTACCGGCTGATCTGGTCGAGCTGGTCCATCGGCACGTACAGCCGGTCGGCGGGCTGACCGCGCTTCGAGGACGCGTACTCCATGACGAGGTACTCGCGGGCGGCTCCCTGCACGACCCGCTGCTGCAGCTCGAGGTACCGACCGACGCCGTGCTGCTCGTGCACGACGAAGTCGCCGGTCTTGAGCTCGAGCGGGTCGACCTGCTTGCGTCGACGCGCCGGCATCTTGCGCTCGGACCGGTCGGCGGCGCGCTGCCCGACGAGGTCGTCGTACGTCATGACCGCCAGACCGAGGGGCCTCGACACGAAGCCGTGCTCGAGCTCGCCGATGCTGACCTGCACGACCCGTTCCGACGGGGCGGTCACCTCGTCGTCGATCGCCGTGGGCACGCCGCTGTCGGTCAGCCACTCGACGGTGCGCTGCGCCTGCCCGTGGGCCGGGGCGACGAACACGACGCGCATGTCGGCGGCGATCCAGCCGCGGATGGCCTCGAGGGCCGCGGTGGTGTCTCCGCGGTACGCCGCCGCGGGCTCCATGTCGACCGCGCGCACCTCGTCGTCCAGGTCGAGGCCGAACGGCGACTGGGTGAACCACGTGTGCCCGAGGGCCAGCGTCTCGAGCCGCACGTCCTCGAGCGAGTGGAAGGCCGCGGAACCGAGGTCGATCGGTGACTCGCCGCCGGTGGCCGCCGCCGCCCACGAGGCCTGCAGGAACTCCTCGCTCGTCGCGACGAGGTCCTCGGCCCGCGAGCGGATGCGCTCGGGATCCATCAGCAGGACCGCCGAGCGCGTCGGGAACAGGGAGACCAGCGACTCCATCTGGTCGGTCAGGACGGGCGTCAGCGACTCCATGCCCTCGACCGCGTGGCCCTCGGAGATCTTGGTGAAGATCTCCGCGAGCGACGGGTGCGCCACGGCCAGCTCGCCGGCCCGCTGACGGACGTCGTCGGTCAGCAGGAGCTCGCGGCACGGCGGCGCCCACACGTGGGTGACGTCCTCCAGCGTCCGCTGGTCGGCCACGGCGAAACGGCGGATCTCGTCGACCTCGTCACCGAAGAACTCGATGCGGAGCGGGTGCTCCTCGGTCGGCGGGAACACGTCGATGATGCCGCCGCGGACGGCGAACTCCCCGCGACGCTCGACGAGGTCGACCCGCGAGTAGGCCGCGCCGGCAAGATCGCGGACGACCTGCTCGAGCGCGATCTCGTCGCCCTTGCCGAGCTCGACGGGCACGAGGTCGGCGAGTCCCTTGACCTGCGGCTGCAGCATCGAGCGGATGGGGGCGACGACGACCTTCGGCGCCCCGGTCTCCGGCGACGAGCCGGGGTGCACCAGACGCCGCAGCACCGCGAGCCGCCGGCCGACGGTGTCCGAGCGCGGGGAGAGCCGCTCGTGCGGCAAGGTCTCCCAGGCCGGGTAGTACGCGACGGCGTCGGGGCCCAGCAGCTCGCCGAGCTGCGTCGTCAGGTCCTCGGCCTCGCGCGCCGTCGCCGTCACCGCGATGACGGTCGACTGCTGCGCGAGCGCATACGTGA
>JBEVDF010000209.1:0-3530 GCA_040514145.1 Aeromicrobium sp. | reverse complement strand
GCTGGTGCCGGCGACACCGCCGCGCTGACCGGCCGCTCCCTGCGCCACATCCTGCGCAGTCCCGACACGATCATCACCACGACGATCATGCCGATCATGTTCATGCTGCTGTTCGTCTACGTGTTCGGCGGCGCGATCGAGGTCGGCACGCAGGCGTACGTCGACTACCTGCTGCCGGGGATCCTGCTGATCACCGTGGCGTCGGGGATCGCGTACACGGCGTTCCGGCTGTTCATGGACCTGCAGGGCGGGATCTTCGAGCGATTCCAGTCGATGCCGGTGGCGCGGTCGTCGGTGCTGTGGGCCCACGTGCTCACGTCGCTCGTGGCGAACCTCGTGTCGCTCGCGGTCGTGGTGGCCGTGGCGCTGCTGATGGGCTTCCGCTCCGGCGCCGGTCCGGTCGCGTGGCTCGGCGTGCTCACCCTCCTGGTGCTGTTCACGCTCGCGCTGACCTGGCTCGCGGTCATCCCGGGCCTCACCGCGAAGACCGTCGACGGGGCCAGCGCGTTCGCCTACCCGCTGATCTTCCTGCCGTTCCTCAGTTCGGCCTTCGTGCCCACCGAGACCATGCCCGGCCCCGTGCGCGCGTTCGCGGAGAACCAGCCGGTCACGTCGATCGTCGACGCGATCCGCGGCCTGCTCGATCAACAGCCGGTCGGCAGCGACTTCGCGGTCGCGGTCGCCTGGTGCGTCGCGCTGCTCGTCGCCGCCTACGTGCTCGCAATGGCCGTCTACCGCCGCAGGCTCTCCTGACGTCAGCGGCTGAGACGGACGGGCCCGGGCAGCGACAGCTTGTCCGGGTTCCGCACGATGTGCATCGCCGTGACGACACCGTCCTCGACCACGGCCGTCGCGATCGCCGTCACCGCCCCGGCCTCGCGGATCACGATGCCGTTCTCGCCGTTGATCCACACCGGCTCCACCCGCATGTCCGCGGGCATCACGCCGGCGAGGAAGCGCAGCACCTTGTCGCGGCCCAGGATCGGGCGGCGCGCCGCGCTGACCTTCCCTCCCCCGTCGCTGATCAGCACGACGTCCGGCGAGATCACGTCCACCAGCGGCTGCAGGTCACCCTCGGCGCGGGCCCGCTGGAACCGCGCGAGGACCTCATTCCGCTCCTGCGCCGTGACCTGCGACCTCGGCCGCCGGGCGGCCACGTGCGCCCGCGCCCGACGCGCGATCTGGCGCACGTTCTCGGGCGTGCGGTCCACCGCGGCGGCGATCTCGTCGTACGGGAGGTCGAACACCTCGCGCAGCACGAAGACGGCACGCTCGGTGCTGCCCAGCGTCTCCAGGACGAGCAGCATCGCCGTCGAGACCGACTCGGCCAGCGCGACGTCGTCGGCGACGTCCGGCACCGTCTCGAGGGGCTCGGGCAGCCACGGGCCGACGTACGACTCACGCTGCCGCGCGAGGGTCCGCAGGCGATTCAGCGCCAGGCGGGTGGCGATCCGGACGAGGTACGCGCGCGGCTCCTGCACGTCCTCGCGCTCGTCCGCGCTCCAGCGCAGCCACACCTCCTGCACGACGTCCTCGGCGTCCGCCGCGGAACCGAGCATCTCGTAGACCACGGTGAACAGCAGCGGGCGGTGCGCCGTGAACTCGGCCAGGACGTCAGTCACCGGGCATCCGCCAGGGGCAGCTCGCACACGTCGCTGAAGCCCTGGCTGGCCAGCCCGACGGCGGCGTTGAAGCGCGATCGTTGGTTCTCCACGGCCACCATCATGGTCAACTCGACCAGCGCCGCGTCACCCAACGACTCACGCAGGCTCGCGACCTGCGCGTCCGTCACGGTCGGCGGGGTCACGGTCATCGCCTCCGCGTAGGCCATCACCTCGCGTTCGAGCGGGCTGAACACGTCCGACTCGTGCCAGCGCGGCACCTCGCGCACCTTGCGCTCGTCGAGACCCTCGTCGTGCGCCAGGTAGTAGCCGAAGTCGAGGCACCAGCTGCACCCGATGCTGGCCGCCGACGCCATCACCGCGAACGACTTCAGGTGCGGATCGAGGGCGTCCCAGGTCCCAACGCGTCGTTCCCAGGCGAGCACCGAGCGCAGCACCTTCGTGTGGTGCCACATCACCGGCACCATGTCCGGGACGCGCCCGTACATGCGCCGGGCGACGGCTCCCACGGCGCGGGCCGCCGGCGAGGTCATCGGCGCGGCGGGGATGCGGAACGAGCTGGTCATGACGTCTCCTTCGTCGGACCTCGGACGAGGTCATTCACCATGGAGACACCGGCCGTGCCCGTTCCGTGACACGCTCTGCCGACTTCGGTCTCCGGTGGGGGCAGGATGGCTCCATGACCTCCTCCTCGCCGCAGCCGCGGTGGTTCACCGACACCCAGCCCGGACACTCGAAGTGGTTCATCGAGCGCTTCCGCGCCCTGGAGGCCGAGGGGAAGGACCTGCTCGGCGAGGCGCGGTTCGCCGACATGCTCGCCGACCGGGGATCGCGGATCCTCGACGCCGGCTGCGGCACCGGCCGCATGGCCGCCGCCCTGCACGCGGCCGGCCACATCGCCTACGGCGTGGACGTCGATCCCGAGCTGATCGCCGCCGCGGAGACCGACCACCCGGGTCCGACCTACGCCGTCGCGGACCTCAGCGAGCTGACGCTGGAGGACGTCGGCGGGGAGCCGCTCGACCTCGTCATGTGCGCCGGCAACGTGCTGGTCTTCGTCGCCCCCGGCACCGAGCTGGAGGTCCTCGAGCGGCTCTGCGCGGTCACCCGCCCCGGCGGGCGCGTGGTGATCGGCTGCCGTCCCGAGCCGACCTACCCGTTCGAGCGGTACGACGCCGACCTCGCCACGCTGGCCGACCGAGGGATCGCGCGCGTCGAGCACCGCTTCTCCACGTGGCACCTCGACCCGTTCGGGGCGGACTCCGACTTCGCGGTCACCGTCCTGAGGCGCGGGGACGCGACTTCCGACGTAGCGTGAAGGGAATCCACCTCGAAGGAGTTTCCCCATGAAGCTGAGCCACGTCCCGCTGCGACTCGCCACCGGAGCCTTCATCCTCAACAGCGGCCTGAACAAGCGGAACCTGCCCCCCGAAGCAGCGGCTGGCCTCCAGGGCATGGCGGCCAACGCCGTGCCGCAGGTGAGTGACATGGAGCCGGAGGCGTTCGGCAAGGCCCTGAGCAAGGGCGAGATCGCCCTCGGTGTCGCGGTGCTGGCGCCCTTCGTGCCGTCGGCCGTTGCCGGCGCCGCCCTGACCGCGTTCGGCGCAGGGATGATCAAGATGTACCTGAGCACGCCCGGCATGACCGCCGAGGGCTCGAGCTTCCGTCCGAGTCAGGACGGCACCGCCATCGCGAAGGACGTCTGGCTGGTGGGCGCCGGCCTCAGCCTGCTGATCAGCGGTCTGACCCCGAAGAAGCCTCTGATCGGTCACTGAGCGCGACGCGCGCCACGACCGCCTCCGCCGCCTCGCGCAGCGTCGTCAGCTGCGCGGGGGTGAGCACGTCGAAGAAGAGCTCACGCACCTGCGCCACGTGCGTCGGCGCGGCCGAGGCGATGGTCGCCCGGCC
>JBEVDF010000068.1:0-4993 GCA_040514145.1 Aeromicrobium sp. | reverse complement strand
CAGGAGGGCGTGCAGATCGCCGTGCTGGGCCTGCGCAACGTGGCCGTCGTGCAGACCGACGACGCCGTGCTCGTGCTCGACCTCGCGCAGTCGCAGCGGGTCAAGGAGATCGTGGCGCAGCTGCCCGGGATCGGCCGTGCCGACCTGCTCTGATCCCTACGGGATCTCGCGCACCGGCCGGTGGCCCACCAGGTCCTTGAGCTCGGAGTCGGGCGTGCCGGGGCCGGGCAGGTAGATCTGGGCGATCTCGCCCGTGCCGACCAGAGTGAGGTCGCCGTCCTCGGCGTCGGTGTAGACCGTCTCGCCGCGGCTGAGCGGCATCTTCTCGCCGCGGGCGTTCAGCAACTGCACGGCACCGCCGATGCACATGACGATCGAGTGCGCGGCGGCGATGATCGACACGCCGTCGGGATCGGCCGGGGAGACCTGGGTGACCGCGAGCGCGAACTCCTCGACCTCCGGGTGGTAGACCTCGGTGGAGAACGAGGGGTACCCGGGCTCGACCCGCGCGACGCGGGCCATGCCGGCCTCGAGGCAGCGGATCAGGCCCTCGGGGTCGAGCGCCTTGCGGGTGAGGCCGGCGCGCATCACGTTGTCGGAGTTCGCCATGGCCTCCAGGGACAGGCCCGAGAGGTGGGCGTGGATCACGCCCGTGCCCAGGAACATCGCCTCGCCCGGCTGCAGGGTGAAGCGGTTGAGCAACAGCGAGACCACGATGCCCACGTCGTCGGGATGGTGGCGGGCGATCATCGCCGCGGTGCTGTAGGCGCGCTTGATGTCGACGCCGTCGTGCACGAGCGCCTTGCACTGGATGACGACCTGGGCGATCTCGGCCGGCGGCGGGGGAGCGATGAGCAGGTTCTCCAGCACGCGGACGATGCCCTTGAAGCCGGTCTTGGCGCGCAGGGTGGCCGACGCGGCGTTGATGGTGGGGGTGTCGAGCTGGGCGAAGACGCGCAGGATCTCGGCGGTGGGGCGGAAGCCCACGAGGGTGTCGAACGTGCTGAGCGCGTAGACCATCTCAGGCTTGTGGTTCGGGTCCTTGAACACGCGCTTCGGCGAGTCGAGCGGCACGCCGGCGGCCTGCTCGCGCTCGAAGCCCTCACGCGCCTCGGCCTGTCCGGGGTGCACCTGGATCGACAGCGGCTGCTCGGCCGCGAGGATCTTCAGCATGAACGGGATCTCGCCGGCCACGTCGGACAGCGGCCGCAGTCCCTCGGGTGTCTCCACCTGCGAGGGGGCCAGGGGATGAGTGCCCAGCCACATCTCGGCAACCGGTTCCCCCGATCCCGTGCGCCCCAGGAAACGAGGAATGTCACTCGTGGAGCCCCAGTCGTACGCCTGGGTCATGTTGTGCAGACGGCGCATGTACTCAACAGTAGACTCCCTCGCGTGTCCGGACCCCGACTCGTCGCATTCGACCTCGACGACACGCTCGCTCCGTCGAAGGGCGCGATCCCCGAGCCCATCGGCGAGCTGCTGATCCGGCTCGCCGAACGCGTCGAGGTGGCGATCATCTCGGGCGGCCAGTTGGAGCAGTTCCGCAAGCAGGTCGTGGAGCAGTTGCCCCCCGCGCCCGCCGAGGTCCTCGAGCGGATCCACCTGCTGCCCACGTGCGGCACCCAGTACTACCGCCTGCGCGGCGAGGAGATCGTCACGATCTACGCCCACGCCCTCACCTCGGATGAGCGCGATCGCGCCCTCGCCGCGGTCGAGCAGGAGGCGAAGCGGCTGGACCTGTGGGAGTCGCAGACGTGGGGCGACATCCTCGAGGACCGCGGCTCGCAGATCACGTTCTCCGCGCTCGGCCAGAGGGCGCCGATCGACGCGAAGATGGCGTGGGACCCCGACGGCAGGAAGAAGGGTGCGCTCCGCGACGCCGTCGCCGCGGTGCTGCCCGACCTCGAGGTGCGCTCGGGCGGCTCGACCTCGGTGGACATCACGCACCGGGGGATCGACAAGGCCTACGGGATGAAGCAGCTCGCCGACGCCACGGGGATCGACCTCGACGACATGCTGTTCGTGGGCGACCGGCTCGATCCCGAGGGCAACGACTACCCGGTGCTGGCGCTGGGCGTGGACTGCCACGCGGTCGAGGGCTGGCCCGACACCGTGGAGTACCTCGAGGGCCTCATCCCGACCCTGGGCTGACTCCCGCTCACGCGGGACCAGATGTGTAGCGCTGTCCACCCTTTTTCGCCCGCAACCGCGGGATTTCGGTGGATACCGCTACAGATCTCGTCCGCCGGAGGCGGAGAGGGGTCAGGCGCGGCCGGAGACCTGGCGGCGCGCGGACTCCTGGCGCTCCGCGGCGCGCTCGGCCACGGCCTCGCCGGACTCGCGGCGCGAGACGAAGCGGTAGCCCACGTTGCGGACGGTGCCGATCAACGTCTCGTTCTCGGGGCCGAGCTTGGCGCGCAGGCGCCGGACGTGGACGTCCACGGTGCGGGTGCCGCCGAAGTAGTCGTAGCCCCACACCTCCTGCAGCAGCTGCTGGCGGGTGAAGACGCGGCCCGGGTGCTGGGCCAGGAACTTGAGGAGCTCGAACTCCTTGAACGTGAGGTCCAGGACGCGGCCGTCGAGCTTGGAGGTGTAGGTGACGTCGTCGACCACGAGGCCGCTGGCGCTGATGATGTGGCTGTCGTCCTCGGACTTGTCGCCGTCGGCGGCCACGCGGCCCATGGCCAGCCGCAGGCGGGCCTCCAGCTCGGCGGGGCCGGCGGTGGTGAGGATGACGTCGTCCATGCCCCAGTCGGCGGCGGCGACGGTGAGGCCGCCCTCGGTGAGGATCAGGATGAGCGGGCACTCGATGCCGGTCGTGCGGAGCACCCGGGTCAGGCTGCGGACCTGCGCAAGGTCGTGGCGGCCGTCGACGAGGACGGCGTCGCACTGGGGCGCATCGATGAGGGCGCTGGCCTCCGCGGGCAGGATCTTGACGTGGTGCGGGAGCAGCGCGAGCGACGGCAGGACCTCGATCGAGGACTGGGTGCTCTTGGTCAGCAGCAGCAGGTGGGACACGTGATTGGCCTCCTATACACGTCGAGGCCCCGACGAACGCATGGTGTTCATCGAAGCCTCATTGCTTCGTCGACCATACTTCATGTCACGTGGCTGTGACGAGTGCCGTCGAACCCATGCGAACCACGTCACACCGATGTCACACGGCACCCGAACCGAGGAGGAGAGTCGATGGACGGAGTCGAGGTGCTGCTGTTGGCCGTCGTGGTGGCGGTCCTGATGGCTGTCGCGATGCGATGGAAGAACGGGCGGTTCGCCGCCTCGTCGGACGCGGACGAGGCCGAGCGACTCGGTCCGGACGACCTCGGGACGCCGCTGGGCGAGCGGGCCACGTTGGTGCAGTTCTCCAGCGCGTTCTGTGCCCCGTGCCGGGCCACCCGGCAGGTGCTCGGCCAGGTGACCGAGCTGGTGCCGGGGGTCTCCACCGTGGAGATCGACGCCGAGTCCGAGCTCGACCTCGTGCGGCGGGTGGGCGTGCTGCGGACGCCCACGGTGCTGGTGCTCGACGCGACCGGCCGCATCGTCGAGCGGGCCTCCGGCGCCCCCACGCGCGACCAGGTCCTGGTGGCGCTGGACCGTGCGCTCGCCTGATCCATCTCGCACTTCGGACACTCGTCTCATCAAGTGAGATTTAGCCGAGGTGGGGTGCGGGTGACCGCCTAGGGTGGGCGCATGTTCACGACACACCTCACCCGACGCCGCGCAGTGGACAACTGCCGCACGCGTTCGGCGCTGTGTCGTCTGCGCTGACACCTCCGCCCGTACGTTCGTCAGCCCTCACTCCTGTTCGGAGAACCTCCATGCCTCACGACACCCCCGTCGTCGATCCTCGTGCGCTTCGTTTCACCGCAGCCGTCACCGCCGCCGTCCTGGCGCTGGTGCTGGTGGCGCCCTCCCCGTTCCGCGAGATCCTGCTGGCCGCCCAGGCCGTCGTCTTCGCTCTCGGGGTGTTCGTGTCGCTGTCGGCGTCGCCGTGGGCCTGGCTGTTCCGCACCGTCGTCCGGCCGCGGATCGGCGCTCCCACCCGCACCGAGGACGCCCGCCCGCCGCGCTTCGCGCAGACGGTGGGTCTGGTGTTCACCCTGATCGGCCTCGTCGCGTTCGCGGCCGGCCTGACCACCGCCGGATTCGTCGCCGTGGGCTTCGCCTTCGTCGCCGCCCTGCTCAACGCCACCACGGGCTTCTGCCTGGGCTGCGAGCTCTACCTGACCACCCGCCGCTTCGCCAGGCAACTGGCCTGAGCGCCTGAACCGCACGTCGCAACCACCACTTCGCAGAGGAAAAGGAACCACCATGAGCCGCGAGACCGCACTCGTCACCGCCGACTGGGTCGAGGAACACCTGAACGACGAGAACGTCGTCCTCATCGAGGTCGACGAGGACGTCGAGGCCTACGACAAGGGACACATTCCCGGCGCCATCAAGCTCGACTGGAAGAAGGACCTGCAGGACGGCGTCCGTTTCGACTTCGTCAGCAAGGACCGCCTCGAGGCGCTGCTCAGCGAGAAGGGCGTGTCGAACGACGACACGATCGTCTTCTACGGCGGCAACAACAACTGGTTCGCGGCCTACGCGTACTGGTACCTGAAGTACTACGGCCACCAGGACCTGCGCCTGCTCGACGGCGGCCGCAAGAAGTGGGAGCTCGACAGCCGCGAGCTGACCGACGACGTCTCCTCGCGCCCGGCCACCACCTACACGGCCCAGGAGCCCAACGAGGACATCCGCGCCTACCGTGACGAGGTCGTCGAGGCCATCGGCACCAAGAACCTCATCGACGTGCGCAGCCCCGACGAGTTCGCCGGGCGCCTGCTCGCCCCGGCGCACCTGCCGCAGGAGGCGGCCCAGATCGGTGGCCACATCCCCACCGCCGGCAACGTGCCGTGGAGCAAGGCCGCGAACGACGACGGCACCTTCCGCAAGGACGAGGAGCTCTCGGCGCTGTACGCCGACGCCGGCCTCGACGAGGGCAAGG
>JBEVDF010000207.1:0-4960 GCA_040514145.1 Aeromicrobium sp. | reverse complement strand
AGGAGCCGTACATCGTCTTCACCGCGAACGTGTTCGCGCTGATGGGCCTGCGCCAGCTGTACTTCCTGCTCGGCGACCTGCTGCAGCGTCTGGTGTTCCTGTCCTACGGCTTGGCGTTCCTGCTGTTCTACATCGGCATCAAGCTCGTGCTGCACGCGCTGCACGAGAACGAGCTGCCGTTCATCAACGGCGGTGAGCCGGTGCACCACATCGGCCCGATCCCGGTGCCCGAGGTGCCCACGTTGCTCAGCCTGGGCGTCATCATCGCGACGCTCACGATCACGGCCGTGGCCAGCCTCTGGTACTCCAAGAAGTACCCCGACCGCGTCGGCGGAGGCCACTGACCTCGAGCGGCTGGGGTCAGGGGATGTCGTGCGGCGGAAGGTCGTCCGGCGCCCCGACCTCCAGCCGCTCGCCCCGGCGGCGGCTCAGCAGGTACATCGGCACCGACAGCACGAGTCCGATCACCAGCAGGATCCCGGCGATCTCGTACTGCTCGCCCGGCCGGCCCGACAGCGGCGTCACCAGGTAGACGCACGTCACGACGCCCAACACGGCGATCGGGGCGCGGGTCGAGAAGTGGGAGTGCTCCACCGTGTCCTTGCGCAGCACCAGCACGGCGGTGTTCACCACGGCGAAGACGGCGAGCAGCAGCAGGCTCGTCGTGCCGCCGAGGATGGCCACCGCCTCGGTGCTGGCGTTCGAGACGTAGGCGATCAGGCCCAGGGCCAGGCCGGTGGTGAGGGCGATGGAAGCCCACGGCGTCTGACGCCGGCTGACCTTCGACAGGCTCCGGGGGATGATGCCCTGCTTGGCCATCCCGTAGAGCAGCCGGCTGGCCATCAGCATGTTGATCAGGGCCGAGTTCGCGACGGCGAACATCGAGATGAACGGCAGGATCTGGTCGATGGGGATGCCGGGAGCGCCCTGCTCGACGACGGTCACCAGCGGCGTGTCGTTCCCGGCCAGCTCGCCCACCGGCACGATCGCCACGGCGCAGATCGACACGAGGATGTAGATCGTGCCGGTGATGCCCAGGCCGGTCAGCATGATCTTGGGGAAGATGCGGTTCGGCTCGTGGCACTCCTCGGCCATGTTCACCGCATCCTCGAAGCCGACCATCGCGAAGAACGCGAGCGAGGTGGCGGTGGTCGCGGCCAGGAACACGTTCTTGTCGTCAGGCGTATCGAACGCGACGACCCGGCCCCAGTCGGCGTCGCCGCCGGCGATCGCCCACAGGCCGACGAGGATCACCAACATCAGGCCGGAGACCTCGATGAGCGTCAGGACCACGTTGGTCTTCACGCCTTCGCTGACGCCGCGCAGGTTGATGGCGGCCACCATCAGCATGAACGCCAGCGCGATCAGCATGATCTGGAAGTTCGACGCCTCCCAGTCGACGCCCACGGCGAGGTTCGCGGCGAACGCGCGCGCGGCCGTGGAGGCCGACGTGATGCCCGAGCACATCACCGTGAAGGCGACCATGAAGGTGAACAGGTGGATGCCGAACGCCTTGTGCACGTAGAGCGCGGCGCCGGCGGCCTGCGGGTACTTCGTCACGAGCTCGAGGTAGGACAGGGCCGTCAGCAGCGCCACGACGAAGGCGATGAGGAACGGGAGCCACGCGGCTCCGCCGACCTCCGCGGCGACCTGGCCGGTCAGGGCGTAGACGCCCGTGCCGAGGATGTCGCCGATGATGAACAACAGCAGAAGCTTGGGTCCGAGGACCCTTCTGAGCTCGGTGGGCTGTTCGGTGTCGGTCGCCATGGCTCCCCCTCGTTCGTTGCCTACAGCGTCGTACTGCACGCTCGATCCGGCAACCCGGCCCGGGTCCTCAGCCACGACCGATATCGTGTCCGGGTGAGATGGTTGCGGGCAATCCGCTCGAAGGTGCTGTCGTCGGTTGCGCGACGGCACGTCGCCAAGCGCGGGATCGACCTCGCCAGCTTCTCGTTCATCCCCGAGCCCACGAAGGCGCCGCTCCAGCGGATCGGGCTCGACCCGGTACCGGAGATGGCACGCATCCGTAGCGAGGAGCCGTTGCACCGGCTCGACCTGCCGTTCGACTTCACCGCCTACCTCGTCACCGGGTACGAGGAGGGCCGCCAGGTGCTCACGGCGCGCGACACCTACTCCACCGACATCCGGCACCTGTTCTCCGGCGACGGCCCGGCGACCTCCGACGACATCGGGGGACTGGGCTTCACCGACCCGCCGGTCCACACGCGCCTGCGCAAGATCATCACGCCCGAGTTCACGATGCGGCGGCTCGCGCGCCTGGAGCCGGTGATCGAGCAGATCGTCGACCGCGCCCTCGACGACCTCGAGGCGGCCGGGCCCCACGTCGACCTCGCCAAGATCTTCGCGTTCCCCATCCCCTTCAACACGATCTGCGCGTTGCTCGGCCTGGACTACGAGGACACGCAGGCCTTCTCGGAACTGGGCAGCGCCCGCTTCGACGCGACCAACGGGGGAGCGGCGGCCTTCGGCGCCGTCTCCGAGCAGCGCGAGTTCCTGTTCGACGCCGTCGCCCGCCAGCGCAAGGAGCCCGGACCGGGCCTCATCGGCCAGATCATCCGCGACGAGGGCGAGCTGATCAGCGACCGCGACCTCGCCGGGCTCGCCGACGGCGTGTTCACCGGCGGCTACGAGACCACCGCCGGGATGATCGCGCTCAGCACGATCATGCTCTCGCGCGACCCGGCCTACGCCGATCTCGTGCGCTCGGGCGATCGCGAGACCCTGGACCGGGTCATCGAGGAGCTGCTGCGGTACTTCTCGGTCGTCCAGGTCGCCTTCCCGCGGTTCGCGAAGGAGGACATGGACCTGTTCGGGACGAGGGTGAGGGCCGGCGACGTCCTCCTGGTCTCGCTCAGCGCCGCCAACCGCGACGACGCGAGCGCGGGGGCCGGAGCCGAAGCCTTCGACCCGGCGCGGATCCCCACGAGCGGACACCTGGCCTTCGGGCACGGCATCCACCGCTGCATCGGCGCGGAACTGGCCCGCATGGAGCTGCGGATCGCGCTGCCGAAGCTGCTCCGCCGCTTCCCGGACCTGCGCCTCGCGGTGCCCGAGTCCGAGCTGGAGTTCCGCCAGCTGAGCTTCGTCTTCGGGATCGAATCCCTCCCCGTCACCCTGGCGTAGCAGCCGCGGCTACCAGCCCCGGGCGCGCCAGTCCGGCAGGCTCGGTCGCTCCGCGCCCAGCGTGGAGTCGTCGCCGTGGCCCGGGTAGAACCACGTGTCGTCGTCGAACCGGGCGAAGAGCTTGGACTCGACCTCGCCGCACAGGCGCATGAAGTCGTCGGGGGACCAGGTGCGCCCCACGCCGCCGGGGAAGAGGGAGTCGCCGGTGAACAGGTGGGTGACGCCGTCGGGGTCGTCGTAGACCAGCACGATCGAGCCGGGAGTGTGGCCGACGACCTCGATGACCTCGAGCTCGCACGAGCCGACGCGGACCCGAGCACCGGTGCGGACGCGGACGTCGACCTCGACGGGCAGCTCGTCCGCGTCGTCCTCGCCGGCCACGGTCTCGGCGCCGGTGGCATCCACGACCTCGGCGAGCGCCTGCCAGTGGTCGCCGTGCCGGTGAGTGGTGATCACGCGGGCCAGTCCGCGGTCGCCGACGAGCTCCAGCAGTCGCGGAGCCTCGTCGGCGGCGTCGATCAGGACCTGCTCGCCGGTCAGGGCGCAGCGCAGCAGGTAGGCGTTGTTGGCCATCGGGCCCACGGCGATCTTCGTGATCACCAGGTCGCCGGCCTCGCGGGTGTCTGGGGCGCCGCCCACCGTGACCTCTCCCGTGTACGTCATGGCCCCGACCCTACTCGTCGGGAGGTTTCTGTCAGGACACCTCAGTACGCTGGACAGGTGAACGATCGTCTCGTGGTGAGGGGTGCGCGCGAGCACAACCTCAAGGATGTGTCCGTCGATCTGCCCCGTGACTCACTCATCGTGTTCACGGGCCTCTCGGGCTCGGGCAAGTCGTCCCTGGCGTTCGACACCATCTTCGCCGAGGGCCAGCGTCGCTACGTCGAGTCGCTCTCGGCGTACGCCCGCCAGTTCCTGGGCCAGATGGACAAGCCCGACGTCGACTTCATCGAGGGTCTGTCGCCCGCGGTGTCGATCGACCAGAAGTCCACCTCGAAGAACCCGCGCTCGCCCGTGGGCACGATCACCGAGGTCTACGACTCCCTGCGCCTGCTCTACGCCCGCGCGGGCCGGCCGCACTGCCCGGTGTGCGGGTCGCCGATCGAGCGACAGACCCCGCAGCAGATCGTGGACCGCATCCTCCAGTTCGACGAGGGCACCCGCTTCCAGGTCCTCGCACCCGTCATCCGCGGGCGCAAGGGCGAGTACGTCGAGCTGTTCCGCAGCCTGCAGGCGCAGGGGTTCAGCCGCGCCCGCGTCAACGGCGAGACGATCCAGCTGGCCGAGCCGCCGAAGCTCGACAAGCAGAAGAAGCACACCATCGAGGTGGTCGTCGACCGGCTGGCCGCCAAGGCGAGTGCCAAGCGCCGCCTGACTGACTCGATCGAGACCGCGCTCAACCTGGCCTCCGGCCTGGTCCTGCTCGACCTGGTGGACCTGGACCCCAAGGACCCGCACAAGGAGATGCGCTTCTCGGAGAAGATGGCGTGCCCCAACGAGCACGACATCGAGACCGACGAGCTGGAGCCGCGCTCGTTCTCGTTCAACTCGCCCTTCGGCGCCTGCGTGACCTGCCACGGCATCGGCACCCGGATGGAGGTCGACCCCGAGCTGGTCATCTCCGACCCCGGCACGACCCTGGGCGAGGGCGTCATCGGACCGTGGTCGGGCGCCCACGTCGCCGACTACTTCACCCGGCTGCTCGGCGCGCTCGGCGACGAGCTGGGCTTCGACCTGAACACCCCGTGGGACAAGCTCCCGGCCAAGGGTCGCAAGGCCATCCTCGAGGGGCACTCCACCAAGGTGCACGTGCGGC
>JBEVDF010000044.1:0-2923 GCA_040514145.1 Aeromicrobium sp. | reverse complement strand
TGACGTACCAGTTCACCGACCGGTACGTGTCCCCGCTTCCGCTGCGGGACGTCGTGGTCGCGGAGACTCACGACGAGAGGGGCCGGCGCGTCGTGCGCACCCGGCTCGAGCTCGGGGAGCTGGCCGGCCCGGCGAAGGTCGCGGTGGCGTGGCAGTCGATCGGCTCGATCCACCGGAGCGAGTTCGAGTGTTCGCCGGGCGACCAGATCGTTCAGCACGACATGCAGCTGGATGACAACCCCGTGCTGGCGAGCGGGCAGTGGGTCGTCATCGCCGTCGACGAGGCGGATCGCCTGCTGGCCCAGGCCCTGCTCACGCTGTCCCCGGCCGAGCCCGGGCCCCCGGGCGGGGACGCGGCCGCAGCGAACGATGGAACCTCGACCCGCCCGGAGCTCGTCGGGTGACGGGACGACCCCTTGCCCGCGCCGCTCCCGCGTCGCTCCCGGTCCGGGTACCCGGCAGCCGGCTGCTCGTCGTACAGCTGCGCGTCGCCGGGGGCAGCGCAGTAGAGACGGAGGCCGAGCGGGGCATGGTGCACGCCGTCGAGCACCTGGTCGTCAGGACCGCGCTGCGACCGGTGGCCCGCCAGGTCCACGCGGCCACGAGCCGCGACGCCACGACGTACCGGCTGGTACTCGACCGCGAGTCCGGGGTGGCGCGGGAGGCGGCGGCCATCCTGTCCGCCGCGCTGGGCGACCTCGACGCGAACGCAGTGGGGGCCGCCCTCACGACGGAGAAGGACACGATCCGCGAGGAACGAGCGCAGCGCCTGGCCCAACCCGCGTGGCGGGTGCAGGAGGCGCTGCTCGGCAGGCTGTGGCGAGGGACGCGCTTCGAGCACTCACCCCTGGGGGACCCGGCCGTGGTCGAGCGACTCCGGGTCGAGGACATCCTGCGGGTGCACGAGCGGTGCTACCGGCCGGACGCCGCCCTTGTCGCCACGGTGGGCGACTTCGCGGCAGACCCCACCGGCCCGGCCGCCCCCGGCCAGGCCGCCCCCGCGCGCGTGACCGCCATGGGCGTGTCACCGCACGTGGCCGCGGCTGCGGTCGAGCTCCCCACCGTGCGCGGGACGACGGTGCGCGGTGCCGGGTTCGCGCAGCCCACCGCATCCGTGCGTCCCGCGGAGCTCGCCCTGGCGCGGTCGGCTGTCCGCAAGCAGGCTGGGATCGCGCTGCCCACGACCTCATTCGGCGGCGCGTGGACCACATGGGTGGTCCTCCGGGGTGGCGACAGCATGGCGGCGGCGCTCCGCAGCCTTGACGACGGGTTCGCCGTGACCCTGAACGAGCTGGCGTGCCCCGCCCGGTCGCGCAGGCTTCTCGAGGCCGCCCGGATCACCGAGCTCCGCGCGTGCGACGACGTGCAGGCCGTCGCCGACCGCGCGGCCGAGCACCACTGGTACGGCGACGGTCCGACCGGTCTCGACAACTGGTCGGCGCTCCTGCGCGCGGCCGACGAGACCGGTGTCGCCGCGGTCGTCGAGGGATGGCGCCGCCTCGTCCGCGGCCTGCTTGCGGACCCCTCACGCTGGGAGCCGGGCGGTCCGGCATGACGCCCCCGGCCACGCCGGCCGCGTATCGCGGATCCGTGCTCGCCGCCCACGCGGTGCTCCCCCACCATGGACAGCTGGCCGCGTCGGTGGTCGCCGCGCCCATGGCCGGCCTGTCCACGGCGGCACAGAGGCTCGCGCCGTTGCTGGCCGCGCTGTCGGCCCGCGAGGTCGAGGACCAGCTGGGTCCCGGTCTGCTGTGCCGTCCGTTCGTGACCGCGGATCTCGTCGGCGTCCAGGTCGAGTGCGCCGTCTCCCAAGCGTCGCTGGTGGGCCGCCTGCCCCAGGCGTTCGCGCGAGCACGGACGACGACGCCGCAGCTCCTCACCGTCGCTCGCAGTCAGTGCGCGCGAAACCTCGCCACCGCCGCGAGCGGACGTGAGGCGGGGACCGAACACATTCTCGCCACGCTCTTCGGCGAGCACCGCTATGGCATCACGACTGCCCAACGACTCGCGGCCGTGACGGCGGCGACAGGAAGGGACGTCGACGCTGCCCTGGCCGAGCTGCGCGGCGCGGCCCCCATCGTCACGGTCGCCGGCCTGCCTCCGGGGCTTTCGGCGGCCGTGCGCGCCCTGGACCCGGTGGAGCTCGACCACGCGACGGCCAGTGGCCGCCTCACCGGCGCCGCTCGGGACGCACCGGTCAGCGTGAGGGTGCCCACCCAGCGCCCCCAGTACGTGAGGGGCACGCATGGAGTCCGCCTGGCCGCCCCGGAACGGTACGCACTCCATCTCACGTGCGCCGTGCTGTCCGGCCACGGTGGTCTCCTGGACCGCAGGTTGCGCGAGCAGCGGGGGCTCACCTACGCGCTCAGCGCCTTCAGCAGGGAGCTCGCCGAGGACGGGTACGTCGTCATGCTGGCCAGCTGCGCCGAGGACGCCATCGGCGCCGTGCGTGCAGGCGTCCTGGACGTGCTCTCCGAGCTCGCCGCAGCGGTCCCCGCAGAGCTCCTCGAACAGGCGCGTCAGGGGCTCGTCGTCGCTCACCTCCGCGCCACCTCGACGTCGGTGGACGTGGCGACCCGCGCGAGCTCCTACCTCGCGGCCGGACTCGACCCCCACGAGCTGTTCGGGTACCCGCGCGCCCTGGCTCGTGTCTCCCCTGCCGACGTGTCGGCGACCGCGGGAGGGGTCCTCGGCCGGGTCCCGGTCGAGCTCATCCTGCTCCCGAATTCCGGGGCAGAAGACCACGGGAAATCGTGATGTGACGCGCGGCGCCGTGACCGTACCTTCGTGGTGCGTCGATCGCCGCGAAGGGTGGAAGCCACCAGGGCTCCCGTCACACACCGAAAGGAAATGCCATGTTCGAGATTCTCACCGAAGACGTCGTCACGCTCGAGGACGTCGGCGTGGCCGAGGGTTGCTGCAC
>JBEVDF010000300.1:0-4183 GCA_040514145.1 Aeromicrobium sp. | reverse complement strand
GTGACGGCGCGCAGGTGGTTCTCGAACTGGCTCGTCACGGCGCCGTCGATCGACCAGTGCCCCGTGTTGTGCGGGCGCATGGCCAGCTCGTTGACCAGCACGCGGTCGTCGTCGGTCTCGAACAGCTCGACCGCCAGCATCCCCACCACGTCGAGCTCCTCGGCGATCGTGCGGGCGATGTGGCGCGCCCGGGCCTCGAGCGCCGGGTCGAGGTTCGGCGCGGGCGCGATCACCTCGGAGCAGACGCCGTCGACCTGGCGCGACTCGACCACGGGGTAGTCCACGATCTCGCCGGTGGCACTGCGCGCGACCTGCGCCGAGAGCTCACGGCGGAAGGGCACCAGCTCCTCGACCAGCAGCTCACCCGGGGCGGCGAAGGGCTCGTCGAGGTCGGCGGCCGTCTCGACCTTCCAGACGCCCTTGCCGTCGTAGCCGCCGCGGGCGGTCTTGACGATCGCCGGGAAGCCGAACGCCTCGACGTCGGCGGTCTGCTCGACCGCGGCCCAGCGGGGGCACGGCACGCCCAGATCGGTGAGGCGCCGGCGCATGACGAGCTTGTCCTGGGCATGGATGAGGGCATCGGGGCCGGGACGGCACTGGTGGCCCTCCTGCGCCAGGGCGCGCAGGTGCTCGGGGGGCACGTGCTCGTGGTCGAAGGTCACGACGGGGGCGTCCTGCACCGCGGCGCGGAGGTCGTCGAGGTCGGTGTGCGAGCCCACGCGGTGGTCGCCGATCACCTGGGCCGCCGACACGTCGGGACCCTCGGCGAGCAGGCACAGCCGCAGCCCGAGCGCGATCGCGGGCGGTTGCATCATCCGGGCCAGCTGGCCTCCGCCGATCACGGCGATGTCGCGGCCGGGAGCTTCGTGCGTCACGGCGCCAGCCTAGAGCGCACCCGGCGCGGACGGCGGCGGAGGGCGCTCAGCGCGACCGGGCTCAGCGCGTCCGGAAGGTGCGGCGCTCGGTGACCGTGATGGGCGAGAGGTGCCCGAAGCCCTTGATCGGACGCGGCGGCAGGGCGCGGGTCTCGAAGTGGTCGTCGAGGGCGTCGGCGGTCTGCTGGTCGACCAGCACGCGGTTGGCGCGGGCCACCTGCGAGAGGCGGGCGGCGAGGTTGACCGGAGGCCCGAAGACGTCGCCCAGGCGGCTCAGCACCGAGCCCGTGGCCAGACCCACGCGGACGTCGGGCAGCTTCGCCCGAGCGCCGATCGCGGTGACGATGTCGAGCGAGATGCGCGTGGCCTTGACCGGGTCGGGGTGCACGAACAGCATGGCGTCGCCGAGGGTCTTGATGACCCGAGCGCCGGCCGAGGTGATGAGGTCCCCGCAGCGGGTCTCGAAGTCCTCGACCACCGAGGCGAGGGCATTCTCGTCGAGCCGGTTCGACAGGGCCGTGAAGCGGGTCATGTCGGCGAAGCCCACGGTCATGTCCGTGGAGAGCAGCGCCTGGTCGTTCTCGCCGAGGGCGGTGAGGCGGGCGGCCGCGGCGGCGAGGTGACGGCGCCAGACGTGCACCATGAGGCGCTCGAAGCCGGGGACCGAGTTCTGCGCCAGCTCGAGCGCCGCGTCGGCGCGGCTCTTCGACTTGCCGCGGACGATGTCGGCCTCGAGCTGGTCGACCAGGATCGTGACCTGCCAGTCGGCGAGCCGCGACATGGTCTGCCCGAGGGCGCGGGTCAGCCGGAAGACCGTCTCCTCGTCGAGGATCTGTTGCTCCATCGCGGTGGCGACGATCGCCACGGCGCTGACGTCGGCGTCGCCGAACGCGATCTCGGAGCCGGGATCGGGGAAGCCCAGGTTCCGCCACAACCGGGCGGCCTGCTCGGGGCTGAGGCCGCCGCGCTCGGCGGTCTCGGCGTTCGTGTAGCGCAGCTGCTCCGCCAGGATGACGTCGACCAGCTGCTGATCGTCAGGACTGTTCATCGCGGCGCGCCTCGGGTGCGTGGGACTCCAGCACGAGGCGCGAGATGCGCCGGTGGAAGTCCTCGATGTGGGGGATGTCGTGCAGGTGCAGACCCTCTTGCTGGCTGGCGTCGTGGATGATCAGCGTGCCGCAGCGCAGGATGCGGTCGAGCACGCTCTTCTCGTAGGCGACGTCGTTGATGCGCGCGAGCGGGATGATCCGGCCGCTGCGGGTCAGGATGCCCTTCTGCTCGATCAGTCGCCGGTTCGTGAGCGTGTAGGTCCACGTCAGCCAGCGCAGGAACGGCAGCAGAGTGCCCCAGACGAACAGCACCGCCAGCACGACGATCCCGACGAGCCGCGGGGTGCCGCCACCGGAGTCGCCGACCGCCCCGGCGAAGTACCCGCCGACGAGCATGATCGCCAGGCCGACGAGGAAGGGCACGATGAGCACCTTCAGGTGCGTGCGGGTCTCGGCCTCGACCGTCTCGTCGTCGAGCAGCAGCTTCTCGGACAGCATGCGGCCATGATCCCACGCCGGACCCGCGACGCGGCTCACACCGGGCGCAGGTGCGTCACGTCGCCGGCCGACCACGGCACCCCGTCGACGACGAGGCAGCCCGAGGGGTCGATCCCGGTGGCCTGGCCCACCACGTCGCTGCCGTCGGCGCGCTCGATCCGCACCTGTCGCCCGATCGTCGAGCACGCGGCGAGATAGGCCTCCGTGAGCTCGGCGACGCTCGCCGGATCGCGCCACAGCGCCAGGCGATCGCGCAGCCGGTGCAGCAGTGCGACGAGCACCTCGTTGCGATCGGTCGTGGTCGCGCCCTCGAGCAGCAGGGAGGTCGCCGTCTCCACCGGCAGGTCCTCGGCGGCCAGCGCGACATTCAGCCCGATCCCCACGATCGCGGCCGGTCCGGTGGGCGTCTCGACGCGCTCGACGAGGATCCCGCAGAGCTTCCGCCGGTCGTCGACGAGCACGTCGTTGGGCCACTTCAGCGCGGCCTCGACGCCGAGGTCGCGCACCGTGTCGACCACCGCCAGCCCGGCGACGAGCGGCAGCCACGGCCAGCGGGTGGGCGGGACCTCGACGGGCCGCACGAGCAGCGAGACCGCGATGCCGGTGTACCGGGGCATCGTGAAGGTGCGGTCGAGCCGGCCCCGGCCCGCGGCCTGGTGGTCGGTGGTGTGGACGGTCCACTCGGGCGCACCCGCGTGGGCCGCCTGCGCGAGGTCGGCGTTGGTGCTGGCGGTCTCGTCGGTGACGAGGATGTCGAAGCCGTCGGCCTGCGCCCTCAGGCGATCGCGGTCGAGCGGGGCGAGGCGGGATGACTGCACGCGCCCACCTTGGCACAGCCGCGGTGGGCGCGGCGCGCGCCAGCGGCTACTGCGGGCCGAACACGCCGTCGATCACCCCGGCGGCGATCGCAGGGTCCGCACCGGACTCCTTGAGCTCGACGAAGATCACGTGCGTCGGCGTCTCCCCGATGTTCTTCGCGTGGTGCTGCTGCGCCGGCAGCCACATCACGGTGTTCGCCTCGAGCTCCACGTCCATCTGGAAGTCCCCGGACATGAGGCGGCGCTTGAAGGAGTTGAGGGTGAACATCACGCTGTCGGGGTGCTCGTGCGGCGTGGTCTCGTCGCCGGGAACGTCCGTGTACTCCAGCACGCGGACCTTCTCGTTCTCCAGGATCACTCGGTAGTGCGCGGGGTTCGTCACCGTCGGATCGAGACTCATCTGCCGATGATGGCACCGCTCATCCATCGGCGATAGGGCCTGCCGTACCTGCCTTGATGCGAAGCCGAGATGGGCCCCGGTTAGGGTGTTCGCCATGACCGACGCCCTGCCCGACACCCCGCTGGAGGAGCACCCCGAGCTCCACACCACCGCCGGAAAGCTCGCTGACTACGAGCGGCGCCACCACGAGGCGACCGTCGAGGTGGCCGCCCGTGCCGCCGAGAAGCAGCACGCGCGCGGCCGCAAGAGCGCCCGCGAGCGGATCGAGCAGCTGCTCGACGAGGGCTCGTTCGTCGAGCTCGACGCGCTGGCCCGCCACCGCGCCACCTCGTTCGGCCTGGCCAAGAACCGTCCGCTGGGCGACGGCGTCATCACCGGCTACGGCACGATCGACGGCCGCCAGGTGTGCGTCTTCAGCCAGGACTTCAGCATCTTCGGCGGCAGCCTCGGCGAGGTCTACGGCGAGAAGATCACCAAGGTCATGGACCTGGCGATCAAGTCCGGCTGCCCCATCATCGGCATCAACGAGGGCGCCGGCGCCCG
>JBEVDF010000190.1:0-2974 GCA_040514145.1 Aeromicrobium sp. | reverse complement strand
CGAGCAGCCGGCGAGCCGTGAGCGCGACCGTCTCGGCGCCCCGGCGGGACCGGACGAAGGCGAGGGTCCGCACCCGATCGACGACCAGGTCGGTGAGCAGGTCGGCGACCTCGCTCGTGGCCGACCGCCGGACCGGTGCGCCGTTCTCTCCGCGCCCGGGGACGAACGGCGGCTCCCACAGGGCGAGCGCGGTGCGCCCCCTCGGTGAACCGTCCTCGGTGACCGCGACGACGTCGAGACCCGTGAGCCGCCCTGCGGAGACCTCTGGCTCGGCCACGGTGGCCGAGGCCAGCACGAAGGTCGGGTGTGCGCCGTAGAGAGCCGCCACGCGCCGCAGCCGCCTGATGATCTGGGCGACGTGCGCCCCGAACACGCCGCGGTAGTGGTGACACTCGTCGATCACGACGTAGCGCAGCGAGCCGAAGAACCGCGACCAGCGCGCGTGTCCGGGGAGGAGCGAATGGTGCAACATGTCCGGGTTCGTGAGGACGTACTCCGCGTGGTCGCGCGCCCACTCGCGCATCTCCTGGGTGGAGTCGCCGTCGTGGGTGGAGCACCTGAGGCCGGGAAGCTCCAGCCGCCGCAGGGCTGCCAGCTGGTCCTGGGCCAGGGCCTTGGTCGGGGCCAGGTAGAGGACGCTCGCGCCGCGCTGCCCCTTCGGGCCCCGGCTGGACTCGATCGCCTCCAGGCCGGGAAGCAGGTAGCACAGTGACTTGCCCGAGGAGGTTCCGGTCGAGACCACTGTGTGCTGTCCCGAGTGGGCGAGGTCTGCCGCGGCTCGCTGGTGCGTCCACGGGGCAGGTACGCCGATGCGCTCGAACCCCTGGCGCACGGGAGAGCCCACCCACTCGGGCCAGGTGGACTGCTGCGCTTCCCGGGGAGGCATCACCTCGAGGTGCAGCAGGCTGTCCGACCGGCCGGGCGCGCCGCTGAGCCGGCCCATCAGCGTCTCGAGGTCCATCACCACCACTCGAACAGTCTTCCAGCGGTCTGTGACAGTCCACCCACGGCGTGGGGGGTTGTCATGGTTCAATACCTATCGTTGATGTTGCAAGCGTAGGAGCGGGGGACCGAGGCAGGTCCTGGCTCGAAGGGGAGACCGTGGATCTTTCGCTGCAGACCCGTGAGGTCGACGGCCGCACGATCGTGGCCGTCGGCGGTGAGATCGACGTCTACACAGCCCCCAAGCTCCGCGACAAGATCACTGAGCTGGTCGGCGATGGCCGCCACAACCTCGTGATCGACATGGAGAGCGTCGACTTCCTCGACTCGACCGGTCTCGGCGTACTCGTCGGCGGCCTGAAGAAGGTCCGGGCCCACGACGGCTCGATGGAGCTGATCTGCTCGCAGGACCGCCTGCTCAAGATCTTCCGGATCACCGGTCTGGCCAAGGTCTTCACCATCCACGAGTCGGAGTCAGCGGCGCTCGGCGCCTGACCCAGGCCTCGCAGCACCCCGCTCCGCTCGCCGGAGCCGGGCGACACGCACAAGGGTCCGTCTGTGAACCCGGTCACGGCAGCGACCCCGGCGACACGTAGACTCCGCGGCGGTCAACCACTGACAAAAACCCGAGGAGAAACATGACCGGGCTCATCCCCGCCGTCGTGGACCTCGACGGCAGCAACTTCGTACTGGTCGTCATCGTCGCCCTGATCGCGCTCGTCGCGCTCGGGCTGGCGTGGATGTTCCGTGCCGAGGTCCTGGCTGCCGACGAGGGCACCGACAACATGAAGAACATCGCGCACGCGGTGCAGGAAGGCGCCAACGCCTACCTCACCCGGCAGTTCCGGACGCTCGGCATCTTCGCCGCAGTCGCGTTCGTGGCCCTGCTGGCGCTCCCCGCTGACGACGTCTGGGTGCGCATCGGCCGCTCGGTCTTCTTCCTGGTCGGCGCGGGCTTCTCCGCGGCGGTCGGCTATCTCGGCATGGGACTCGCGGTGAAGGCCAACCTCCGGGTGGCCGCCGCGGCCAATGACGTGGGTCGCGACCCCGCCATGAAGATCGGCTTCCGCACCGGCGCCATGGTCGGCATGCTCACCGTCGGCCTCGGCCTGCTCGGTGCGAGCATCGTCGTGCTGCTGTTCAAGGACGAGGCGCCCCACGTGCTCGAGGGCTTCGGCTTCGGTGCCGCCCTGCTCGCCATGTTCATGCGTGTCGGCGGTGGCATCTTCACCAAGGCCGCCGACGTCGGCGCTGACCTGGTCGGCAAGGTGGAGCAGAACATCCCCGAGGACGACCCCCGCAACGCGGCGACCATCGCCGACAACGTGGGCGACAACGTGGGCGACTGCGCCGGAATGGCGGCAGACCTCTTCGAGTCGTACGCCGTGACGCTCGTCGCCGCGCTGATCCTCGGCTCGCAGGCCTTCGGCGACGCCGGTCTGGTCTACCCGCTGATGATCCCCGCGATCGGCGCACTGACCGCCGTCCTCGGCGTCTACATCACCACCCCCCGACCGGGCGAGAACGGCCTGACCACGATCAACCGGGCGTTCTACATCTCGGCAGCCGTCGGCGCCGTGGCCTCGGTCGTCGCGTCCTACATCTACCTCCCGGGCAGCTTCGCCGAGTTCAACAACGTCATGGGCACCGACATGTCCGGTGCCGAGGGTGACCCGAGGCTGATCGCCTCGGCCGCCGTGGTCATCGGCATCGTCATGGCCGCGGGCATCCTCGCGCTGACCGGTTACTTCACCGGCACCGAGTACAAGCCGGTCAAGGGCGTCGCCGAGAGCTCGCTCACCGGTGCTGCCACCGTCATCCTGTCCGGCCTCTCGGTCGGCTTCGAGTCGGCCGTCTACACCACGCTGGTCATCGGGTCCGCGGTCTTCGGCGCGTTCCTCCTCGGTGGTGCCACCCTGACCGTCTCGCTGTTCGCGGTGGCGCTGGCCGGTTGCGGCCTGCTCACCACGGTGGGCGTGATCGTGGCCATGGACACCTTCGGTCCGGTCTCGGACAACGCGCAGGGCATCGC
>JBEVDF010000247.1:0-3019 GCA_040514145.1 Aeromicrobium sp. | reverse complement strand
ATGCCCTCAAGGCGATCAACGTCTACGTCATCGAGACCGACGACGGGCTCACCCTGATCGACGGCGGCTGGTCGATCACCGAGGCCCGCGACCTGCTCGACCGGTGCCTGCGCGACGTCGGCTACGGCTTCGGCGACATCAAGCGCTTCCTGGTCACGCACGTCCACCGCGACCACTTCACCCTCGCGACCGTGCTCGGTCACGAGTACGGCGCGGAGGTCACCCTCGGCCTCGGCGAGAAGCCTGCGCTGGACCTGCTCAACGACCCGCACCTCAACCACAACCCGTTCCTCGAGGTGCTCCGCACGGCCGGCGCGCAGGAGCTGGCCGAGCTGTGGGCGGCCGGCGACGGCGAGGGTCCGGACACGTCGATCTGGATGTACCCCGACACCTGGCTCGACGGCGACAAGGAGATCGCGGTCGGCGCGCGCACCATCGACGCCGTCCACACCCCCGGCCACACGCCCGGCCACTACGTCTTCGCCGAGAAGGCCGCCGGGCTGCTCTTCGCGGGCGACCACGTGCTGCCCACGATCACGCCGTCGATCGGCTTCACCGTGCCGCCGACCCCCGACCCGCTCGGCGACTTCATGGCCTCGCTCACCAAGGTGCGCTCGCTGCCCGACCTGCAGATCCTGCCGGCGCACGGCCCGGTCGCGCCGTCCTCGCACGAGCGCGTCGACGAGCTGCTCGCCTTCCACGAGAAGCGCCTCGACCTCAGCCTGGCCGCGCTCGCCGACGGCCCCGCCACCGGCTTCACCGTCGCCCACCAGCTCGGCTGGACCCGCCACGAGCGGGCGTACGACGAGCTCGACGAGTTCAGCCAGGGCATGGCGGCCATGGAGACCAAGGCGCACCTCGAGCTGCTCGTCGCCCAGGGCCGCGCGACCCGCGACGACACGCCGGAAGGTGTGCTCTTCGCCGCCAGGTAGGCGCTGCGGTCCTCAGACGGCCGCGAGGAAGGCCCGTACCCGCTCCGAGAGGAGCGCGGCCGCCTCCGCGTCGTACGCCTTCAGGGACGAGTCGGCGAAGAGGTGCTCGTCGCCGGGGTAGACGAAGAGCTCGGCGTCCGCCGTCGACGCGACCAGGTCGCGGGCGGCCGGCAGGTCCTCGTCGAAGAACTCGTCGCCGGCCTTGCCGTGGACCTGCACCGGCACGCCCTCCGGCCACGCCTCGCCGAACTCCGTGACCGGGAGGCAGGAGTAGAGGAGCAGGGCGCCCCGCGCGCCCGGCCGGGTCTGGGCCAGCCGCTGGGCGATCGTCACGCCGAAGGAGAGCCCGGCGTACACGAGATCCGCGCCGAGCTCGTCGGCCACGGCGGCGCCCCGCTCGCGCAGCGCGTCGAGCCCGGCATCGCGGGCGTAGCCGAAGCCGTCCTCGATGGTGGCGAACGTGCGGCCGTCGAAGAGGTCGGGAGTGTGCACGGTGTGGCCTGCCTGGCGCAGGTCGTCGGCGAACGCCCGGACCCCGTCGGTGAGGCCCTGGATGTGGTGGTAGAGCAGCACCTCGGCCATGTCAGTCGCCTTCCGAGTCCATTGAACCAAGTTTATCGAACATTCGACGATGCTAGTCTGATGTGCCATGGTCGACAACCCACCGGACTACGAGCTGGCCGACCGGATGGCGCTGACCGCCCCCGACCAGGTGAAGGCCATCGGCCACCCGCTCCGGACCACGATCCTCCAGCTCCTGCACGAGCGGGCCGCGACCGTCACCGAGCTCGCGGCCGCTCTCGGGCGGCCCAAGAGCACGGTCGCGCACCACGTCGACGTGCTCGCCAGGAACGGCCTGCTGCGGGTGGTGCGGACGCGCCGGGTGCGAGCGATCGACGAGCGCTTCTACGGCCGGACCGCCCGCATGTTCTACGTCTCGGCCGAGCCCACAGCGGACGGCGCGGCGATGCCTGGCGACTTCAACGACTTCGAGGTGGCAGCGCGCGAGTCGGCGTCGGCGTTCGAGCAGGGACGGCTCTGGGGCTTCATCCGCCACGCGCGGATCTCGGAGGACCAGGCCGGCCGGTTCTGGGACCGGATCGCCCAGGTCGTCGACGAGTTCGACCGGCTGCCGAGGTCCGGCGAGACCACCTACGGGTTCGCGATCGGCATCTACCCCACGGAGCACCCGGTCCTGCCTCCTGCTCTCTAGGCTGAGTCGGGTGACCTCACCTAGCGCCGTGGACGCCATCGCCGACCAGTACGTCGAGGACGTCGCGGCCCTCGACCCGATCACCGCAACGGCTGTCGGCATCGCCGGGCACGACCACGAGCTGCCGGACCTCTCGCCCGCGGGCTTTGAGGCGCGCACCGACCTGGCCCGCCGGGCGGTGGCCGCGATGTCGGCGACCACGCCCGCCGACGAGCGGGAGGCGGTGGCTCGCGACGCCTTCCTGGAGCGGGTCGGCCTGGTCGTCGAGAACGCCGACGCCGGCCACGACCGGGCCGAGGTGTCGGTGATCAGCAGCTGGGCGCACGCGATCCGGGAGTCGTTCGACCTGATGTCGACCGAGACCGACGAGGGTCGCGAGGCCGTCCGCGCCCGCCTGGCCGGCATCCCGGCCGCGCTGGAGGGCTACCGCACGACGCTCGACGAGGAGGCGGCGCAGGGGCACGTCGTCGCCCGGCGGCAGTACGCGGAGGTGGCCGGCCAGATCCGGCGCTGGACCGGCCAGGAGGGGGCGAGCGGTGACTTCTTCACGGGCCTCCTCCCGGACGCGGCCGAGGCCCGGGCCGCGAGCGCGGCGTACGCCGACCTCGGCCGGTGGATCGAGACCGACCTGGCCCCGCGCGGGCTCGAGAAGGAGGCCGTCGGGCCGGAGCGCTACGCCCTCGCCTCGCGGGAGTTCCTCGGCGCGACCGTCGACCTCGAGGAGACCTACCTGTGGGGCTGGGAGGAGCTGAAGCGGATCACCGACGACATGGTCGCGACC
Source organism: Aeromicrobium sp. (assembly GCA_040514145.1). Lineage (GTDB taxonomy): Bacteria > Actinomycetota > Actinomycetes > Propionibacteriales > Nocardioidaceae > Aeromicrobium. The sequence goes on along the minus strand of JBEVDF010000247.1, from coordinate 93 downwards.
AGTGCTCGGATCGTGCCCGGCGGCAGCATCGAGGACGCCGTCGCCGCGCTCGACGCCGATCCGGCGCGTCAGCTCGGGAGCCGCGAGGAGTTC
>JBEVDF010000183.1:0-2821 GCA_040514145.1 Aeromicrobium sp. | reverse complement strand
TCCTGGAGTCCTTCGGCTCGCCACTGGCCGGCGGCCCGTGGTCGTGGACCCCCTTCGGCCAGGGCCCGATCAGCTACGGCGCGGCGCCTCAGCTCGGTGTCGTGCTGGCCTGGATGCTGATCGCGGCGTTCGTGATGTGGGCGTGGGCGCGCAACGAGCGGACGCTGCGCGCCCTGTGGGCCCCCGCGGCCTACGTCGCCGCGTCGATCGTGCTGGTCTACATGGGGCGTTCCCTCTATCTGGTCTTCCTCGGATCGGGACAGGTCGGTCGACAGGTCCAGTACTTCTCCGACGTCGCACCGATCGTCGCGTTGACCGTCGTGAGCCTGATGGCTCCGATCCTCGGTGCGGTCGATCCGGTGCGTCCCAGACCCGGGGGCAGCCTGATCGACCTGCGAGCACGGCGGCGAACCGCACCGATCCTCGTGGCGACGCTCGCCCTCGGGCTGCTGGCCAGCAGCCTCGTCTCGACCGTGCGGTACGCCGAGCCCTGGACCTCGAACTACATCGAGCGGAACTTCACGACGTCGGCACGCGCCACGATCGAGCGGGAGCGCCCGATGCTGGCCGACACCGTCGTCCCGCCGGTGGTGCTCGGCCCGTTGTCGGGCGAGCGGTCCCTGATCCGCAACTACTTCGCCCCCATGGGCGACGACGTCCAGGTCACGACCATCGGCAACGACCTGCGCGTCCTCGCCCTCGACGGCTCCACGGTCCCCACGGACGTCGATGCTCCCGATCGGGCCGACCTCGACCGGACGAAGTCCTGCCCGGTCCGCATCGCGGGGCGGGCGCGCACCATCCGCTTCCCACGCGTCTTCGCCTTCTCGTTCTGGATGGCCATCGACTATCGCTCGGACACCAGCGGCGTGCTGCCGCTGGTCATCGGCGCCGAGCGACAGCAGGTGCCGATCGAAGCCGGACTGCACACGCTGTTCGTCAGGACCGATTCGGCCTACGCCAGCGTCTCGCTGCGGCCGCTCGTCGGTCAGGAGCTGTGCGTGTCCGCGGTGCGGGTCGGACAGCTGGTGGCCCCATGAGCACCCGCGACGACATCGAGGACCAGGGTCCCGATCCGGTCGTGCTGCTGGTGCGCCGGCTCGCCGGCCGGCTGACGCCCAGCGGCCGGGTCACCGTGGCGGCGCTGACCCTCATCGCCCTTCAGATGGTGCTCCATGTGTGGATGACCTCGGGCAGCTGGTTCATGTGGGACGACTACATGTTCCTGTCCGACGTCGCCCGGGGTGAGGACGACATGGCGTGGTTGTTCCACAGCCACTTCGGCCTGTTCATGCCGGTGTCGTTCCTCCTCGTCAAGATCATCGGCGGCACAGGCCTGAGCTGGGCCGCGGCCGCGACGCAGATCCTCGTCCTCCAGCTCCTCACGAGCCTCGCGTGCTGGTGGATGCTGCGGACGCTGTTCGGCAATCGCAAGCGCATCCTCGTGCCCCTGGCGTTCTACCTGTTCAACCCGATGTCGATCCCGTCGAGCGTGTGGTGGTCGGTCGCGATCAACCAGTACCCCCACCAGATCGCGATCTTCGGCGCCGTCGGCTTCCACGTGCGGTACGCCCGGACGGGCCGTGTCCGCCATGCCGTCGCGGCGACGGCCTTCCTGGTCCTGGGACTGGGCAGCTACGTCAAGGCGCCGCTGATCGTGCTGGTCCTGGTCGGTGTCTCGGTGTGCTGGTTCACGGCCGGCGGCCCCAGGCAGCGGCTCCGAACGCTGGTCGCGTCGTGGCCGGCATGGCTCATGTATGGCATCTCGCTCACGGTCTATGCCGTCGTGTGGACGAGCCGGCAGACCGGCTCGACGCCTCGACAGGCCTGCGAGCTCCCCGGGGTCCTCTCGCGCTCGATCCTCGAGTCGGTCGGTACAGGGACGATGGGCGGACCGTTGACCTGGGAGCTGTGGACCGGAGGGATCGACCCGTTCCTCGCCGCGTCCAGCTGCGTGCCGCAGTCGTACCGGAACGACCCGGCGCTGCTGGTCGGTGGTCCCCCACAGTCCCTGCTCTCCCCGTCGCTGGCCGTCATCGTCCTGTCCTGGGTCCTCATCACCTCGCTGGTGCTGTACGTCTGGGCCCGCCACCGCAACGCGATCCTGTCCTTGTGGTGGCTCGTACCGTACGTCGTGCTGTCCGCCGTGCTCGTCTATCTGGGTCGCGCCGGCACCTTCGGCGCACAGGTCAGCGCGCGGGAGATCCGCTACTTCGCCGATCTTCCGGCCGTCATGGCCGTGGCGCTCGGAGCGGCGATCATGCCCATCGTCGGTGCAGCCCAGCTGCGCCACCTCCGCGCCAGAGCCGTGCTCCGCGTCTCGATCCCCCGCCGCGCCTTCGCGGTGCTGGCCGTGCTGGGTCTCATCGCCTCACTCGTCTCGAGCATTCGCTACGTCGCTCCGTGGCACGCCGAGTCTCCACAGACGTTCCCCGAGCGCGCCTTCATGCAGACCATCGATCGTCAGCTCGACGAGCTGCCGAGCTCGGACGGTCCCGTCCTCGTCGCGAACGTGCCGGTCCCCTACCGGGTCAGCCTGCCGGTCATCGCCCCGTACAACCTGCCGTCGCGCGAGCTGGCACCCTGGTCCGACCGGATCCGTGCAGTGACAGCGGGCACCGACATCTCGATCCTCGACGACGTCGGCCGGATCGTCCCGGCGACGATCCCCGACGCTCCCCGCGCCGAGCCCGGGCCGGTGGAGGGGTGCGGGTATCTCGTCCAGCAGGAACGGGTCACGATCGACGTCGCCCCGGTCGTCGACACCGTGTGGTGGGCCCGCATCGACTATCTCGCGGGCGGCGACGGCGAGCTCGAGGTG
>JBEVDF010000175.1:0-15741 GCA_040514145.1 Aeromicrobium sp. | reverse complement strand
TCACGACCGAGACGATCGTGGGGCCCTCCTTCTGCAAGATGGCGCGGTAGGCCAGGTTGCCCAGGCCCGGAATGTTGAAGATGCCCTCGGTCACGATGGCCCCGGCCATCAACGTGCCGAGGTCGGCACCGAGGTAGGTCACCACGGGGATCAGGGAGTTGCGCAGCACGTGGCGCCGGTTGACCTGCCCGTCGGTGAGGCCTTTGGCCCGCGCCGTGCGCACGTGGTCGGCGGTGAGGTTCTCGACCACGGAGGTGCGCGTCAGGCGCAGCACGTAGGCGAACGACACCAGCCCCAGGACGAACGCCGGGACGATGAGCCGGTCCCAACTGGCGTCGCCACCCACGGTGACGGGAGCCCAGCCGAGCTTCACGCCGAAGATCAGCTGCATCGCGAAGCCGAAGACGAAGATCGGCACCGCGATGACCAGCAGCGAGGCCACCAGCATCGTGGAGTCGAAGAGCTTGCCGCGCTTCAGGCCGGCGTAGAAGCCGGCGGCGATGCCCAGGACGGCCTCGATGACCAGGGCCATCAGTGCCAGCTTGAAGGTGACCGGGAGCGTCTCGGCGATCAGCTCGCTGACGGGTCGGCCCGAGAACGAGACGCCGAGATCACCCTGTATGGCGTTGCCCAGGAAGAGCAGCCACTGCACGAGGAACGGCTTGTCAAGGTTGTACTGCTGCTCGATCTGCTCGCGCACCGCGTCGGAGACGGGCTTCTCGCCGAACAGCGCCACAATCGGGTCGCCGGGCATGGCGAAGACCATGGCGTAGATGAGCAGAGTGGAACCCAGGAGGACTGGGATGGCCTGCAGAATCCGCCGGCCGATGTACCACCACATAGTTAGGAACCTCCGCGGGCACGAGGGTCGTCCCGTGCGTCAATTAAGCGTACCTTCGGCCTGCGGGTCGAGCGCGGGACCAGGTCGCCGTCGGTCATGAGTGTGGGGCGGCACCGGGTCGGTACCGCCCCACATCAGCGAAGCGTCACTTGGTGACGTTCTGGTATTCCGGCTTGTTCTGCCAGTTGAACTCGACGTTCTCCACGCCCTTGGCCGCGACAGCCGCGACGTTGGTGTTCCACAGCGGGAGGGCCGGGAGCTCCTTCATCAGGATCGCCTGGGCATCAGCCAGCAGCTTGGCCTGCTCGTCGCCCTCGGCGCTCAGCGCGTCGGACAGGAGCTTGTCGAACTCCTTGTTGGAGTAGTCGCCGTCGTTCGAGCCGGCGCCCGTGCCGAAGATCGGACCGAGGTAGTTGTAGACCGACGGGTAGTCGGGCTGCCAACCGGTACGGAACGCGGTGCCGATCGTGCGGTCGGTGACCTTGGTGCGCAGCTCGGCGAACGTGGCGTACGCCTTGGGCTCGGCGTCGATGCCGAGGTTGTTCTTGAGCTGGTTGGTCAGAGCCTCGACCCACTCCTTGTTGCCCGGGCCGTCACCGTTGTAGGCGACGACGAACTTGCCGGACCACGGGGCGATCGCGTCGGCCTCGGACCAGAGCTTCTTGGCCTCGTCGGCGTCGAACTCCAGGACCTCGGCACCTTCGATGTCCTCGGTGTACTCGGGCATCAGCTCGGAGCTGAACTCCTTCGCCGGCGTACGGGTGCCGTCGAAGATCTTGTCCGTGATCTCCTTGCGGTTGATCGCGCGGCTCAGGGCCTGACGACGCAGGTTGCCCTCTTCACCGGAGAAGTGATCCAGCGACTCGGGGATCGTGATCGTGGCGTTGACCGTGCCGGCCGCCTCGAACGCCTGGACCGAGTCGTCGGTCTTGAACGTCGTCAGGGCGCTCGGCGGAGCCTGGTCGAGGACGTCGAGGTTGCCCGCCTGGACGTCGGAGTAGGCCGAGTCCGGGTTCGTGTAGAACTTGAACGTCACGCCGCCGTTCTTGGCGGGGCGCTTGCCGTCGTAGTCCTCGTTCGGGGACATGACGGCCTCGACGTTGTTCTCCCACGAGTCGAGCTTGTAGGGGCCGTTGCCGATCGGGGCCTTGCCGAACGCCGCCATGTCGGCGAACGCGGCCTCGGGCAGCGGGAAGTAGGCCGAGTAGCCCAGGCGCAGCGGGAAGAGCGCCTCGGGGTTCTTGAGCGTGACCTCGAAGGTCTTGTCGTCGACGACCTTCAGGCCCGACATCTCCGAGCCCTTGTCGAGGATGATGCCCTCGTCGTCGGTGCCCTCGATCGGGTAGTAGAAGTAGGAGGAGAGCTGCGCGTTCGCGGCCGTGGCACCGTAGTTCCACGCCTTGACGAACGACTCGGCCGTGACCGGCGTGCCGTCGGTGAACTGCCAGTCCTTGAGCTTGATCGTCCAGACCTTGTTGTCCTCGGACTCGATCGACTCAGCGACCTCGAGCTCCTGGGAGCCGTCAGCCTTGTACGAGACCAGGCCCGCGTAGATCAGGTCGATGATGTTGCCGCCACCGACCTCGTTGGTGTTGGTGGTCACCAGCGGGTTCTGGGGCTCGGTGCTGTAGGCGGTGATGACCGCATCAGTCGATTCCGAACCACCGTTGTCGTCGTCGCCGCCACTCGAGCAGGCCGCCAAGGTGAGGCTGGCAACTGCGGCGAGGGCGACACCTGCGAGGGCTGAACGCCGAGTTCGCATGTATTTCCTCCTGTGAAGGGCGTACGTCGGTGAAAACGTGCAATGTACGCGCGTGCTTCATAGGTATCACCTGAGCGGTGTGACAGCCCACTCTGGAAGGCCTACTTCACCGAACTGCAACCAAACGGAAGGACCATCGGAGTTGGCTCGGACGGGCCATGGTGCGGACGACGACGGCCCCGCTCCCGAGTGGGAGCGGGGCCGCCGAGCGGGGGCGAGGATCAGCCCTTGCGCTTGTTGATCTCCTCGGTCGCCTGGGGCAGGACCGTCTTGAGATCACCGACGACGCCGAAGTCGACGAGCTCGAAGATCGGCGCCTCCTCGTCCTTGTTGACCGCGACGATCGTCTTGGACGTCTGCATGCCGGCGCGGTGCTGGATCGCACCGGAGATGCCGTTGGCGACGTACAGCTGCGGCGACACGGTCTTGCCGGTCTGGCCGACCTGGAACGTGTGCGGCTTCCAGCCCGAGTCCACCGCGGCGCGCGAGGCGCCGACCGCGGCACCGAGGGCATCGGCCAGGGCCTCGACCTCGGTGAAGTCGCCGCCGGTGCCACGACCGCCCGAGACCACGATGGCGGCCTCGGTCAGCTCGGGACGGCCGGTGGAGACGCGCGGCTCGGAGGCCACGATCTTGACGGCCTTGGCCGACTCGGGGACGTCGAACGAGACGGCCTCGACAGCACCGGCGCCGGCGACGGCCTCCGGGGCGGCCGAGTTCGGCTTGACCGCGATGACCGGAGCACCCTTCGTGACCTGCGCGGCGACGGTGAAGTTGCCGGCGAACGCCATCTGGGTGGTGGTGACCGTGCCACCGTCGACGGACACGTCGACGGCATCGGTGATCAGGCCCGAGTCGGACTTGAGCGCGACGCGGGCCGCGATCTCCTTGCCCTCCGAGCTCGAGGGCACCAGCACGGCGGCGGGCGCCTTGTCGGCGACCAGCGCGGCCAGGGCCTCGGCCTTGGGCGCGACGAGGTACTCCTCGTAGACGCTGTCGGCGTAGGTGTAGATCTTCTCCGCGCCGTACTCCGTCAGGACCGCGGTGTCGGCGTCGCCGAAGACGACGGCCGACGGCTCGCCGATGCGGCGGGCGATCGTCAGGAGCTCCAGCGAGGGCTTCGTGACCTTGCCCTGGGGGGCTTCGATCAGAACGAGAACTTCAGCCATGACTGTCTATGCCCTTCTCAGACGAACTTCTTGGACGCGAGGAACTCGACGAGCTTGGTGCCGCCGTCTCCCTCGTCGGTGACGATCTCGCCGGCGGTGCGCGGCGGACGGGGGGTCGTGGAATCGACCTTGGTCCAGGCGTTGTCGAGGCCGACCTCGGCCGCGTCGATGCCCAGGTCAGCCAGGCTCCACTGCTCGACCGGCTTCTTCTTCGCGGCCATGATGCCCTTGAAGGACGGGTAGCGGGCCTCGCCCGTCTGGTCGGTGACCGAGACGACGAGCTTGCCGGAGGCCTCGATCTGGTGCGTGGCGGCATCGCCGTCACGACGGATCTTGACCGTGTCGCCGTCGACCGAGATCTCGGAGGCGAACGTGATGGCCGGCAGTCCGAGGCGCTCGGCGACCAGCGTGGGCACGACGCCCATGCCGGCGTCGGTGGAGCCCATGCCGAAGAACACCATGTCGTAGTCGAGCTTCTCGATGGCCTTGGCCAGGATCAGCGACGTCGCGAACGCGTCGGATCCGGCGATGGCGTCGTCCTCGACGTGGACGCCGGCGTCGGCGCCCATCTGCAGCGCCTTGCGGACGGCGTCCGAGGCCTCGGCCGGGCCGACGGTCACGACGGTGACCTCACCGTCGCCGGCCTCGACGACCTGCAAGGCCTGCTCGACCGCGTACTCGTCCAGCTCGGAGAGCAGTCCGTCGACGTTCTCACGATCGACAGTGTTATCAGCGTCGAACGTGCGGTCCGCCGTGGCGTCCGGCACGTACTTCACAGCGACAACGATCTTGGTCACGAGGACCCTCCTGTGAATTCGGGGCGCGGGAGACGGTTTGACCACCCGCGAGTTATCGGGTCCACCTTGCCACGCGAAGCAATTCGTGGGTGAGGCGACCCTTCCTGGTTTCGATGTTACCGAAAGGTAACGAAGGGCGACATCCCCCGACGCGTGGGATGGATCACCTCCCGGTGAAGGTGGCCTTCCCCGGCCCGTTCTCCACGAACGAGCGCATGCCCTCGGCCTGGTCCTCGGTGGCGAACAGGGCGCTGAATCCGGCCCGCTCGATCTCCAGGCCCGTCTGCAGGTCGACCTCGAGGCCGCGGTCGATGACCTCCTTGGCCGTGCGCAGCGCGATCGAAGGGCCCCCGACGAACTGCGAGGCCCACGCCACCGCCCGGTCGTGGACCTCGGCCGCCGGCAGCACCTCGTCGACCAGACCGAGGGCGAGCGCCTCCTCGGCGCCGACGAACCGGCCCGTGTAGATGAGGTCCTTGGCCTTCGAGGGGCCGATCAGCCGCGCGAGTCGCTGCGTGCCGCCCGCGCCGGGGATGATGCCGAGCAGGATCTCGGGCTGGCCGAGCTTGGCGTCGTCGGCGCAGAAGCGCAGGTCGGTGGACAGCGCGAGCTCGAGTCCGCCGCCGAGGGCGAATCCGGTGATCGCCGAGACGGTCGGCTTGCCGATCGCGGCGATCGCGCGCGTGAACTCCTGCAGCAGGTGTCCGTGGCGGAACATCTCGGTGAAGCCCATGCCGGCCATCTCCTTGACGTCGGCGCCCGCGGCGAAGACACGCTCGCCGCCCCACACGACCACGGCGGCGACGTCGTCGCGACGATCGGCCTCGCGCGCCGCCTCCAGCAGCTCGGTCTGGACCTGCGCGTCGAGCGCGTTCATCTTGGGCCGGTCGAGTCGGATCGTGCCGACCCCGTCGGTCACCTCGAGTCGGACGAATTCGGCCATGGTGGAGCCTCCTGTGTGGGTTGGGGCGAGCATAGGACAGCGTCAGGACGGCGAGCCGAGGGCCTGCAGCGGCTCACCCGTGAGGCGATAGGTGCGCCAATCGGCCAGGTCGGCGGCACCGAGCCCCTCGTAGAACTCGATCGACGGGGTGTTCCAGTCGAGCACCTGCCACTGCAGGCGGCTGTAGCCCCGCTCGACGCACACCTGCGCCAGCTGCGTGAGCAGCGCCTGACCCAGGCCGGTACCGCGGTGCGCGGGGTCGACGAAGAGGTCCTCCAGGTAGATCCCGTGGACGCCGTCCCAGGTGGAGAAGTTGAGGAACCAGATCGCGAGGCCGACGACTGCGCCGTCCACCTCGGCGACGTGGGCGAACAGGGCCGGTCGCTCGCCGAAGAGCCGTTCATGGAGCACCGCCTCGGTCAGCACGCACTGCTCGGGGGCGCGCTCGTACGCGGCGAGGTCATGGACGAGGCGCACCATCGCGGCAACGTCGTCGGCGGTGGCGGGTCGGATCCGCGGATCGGTCATGACCCCGATTCCATCACGACGGCCGGTAGCCTCGGCCAGGTGACCGACCCCGCCGACTCCGGCTCCTCCCCCAGCCTGCGCGACGACGACCTCGTGCTGGAGCCGACCTCCGGCGCCGACGACCTGCACGGGTTCGCCGTGATCCTCGGCGGTGAGCGCATCGGCACGGTGGCCCTGCAGAACGCGCAGGGCAAGGCGGGCCGGCGGCTCGGGTCGATGCGCTGGAACTTCTCGTCCGGACCGGGCGCCATGGTGGCCAGCCGGGCCCTGCGGATCGGGGTCGAGTACGCGTTCGACCACCTCGGGTGGACGCGGCTCGAGGCGCGGGTGCTCGCCGACGACGCGTCGGGCCTGCGGGCCGCCTCGATGGCGGGCCTGCGGCGCGAGGGCATCGCCCGCTCGCCCGGTGGCCAGCCTGACCTCGTCCTGCTGGGCCGCATCGTCGACGACCCGCCGTCGTTCAGCCGCGACGGCTTCGTCGCCATCCTCAACGCCGGACTCCCCCGCAAGCGCGTCATCGGGCAGGGCATCCTGCGCGACCGCGACGGCCGCGTGCTGCTGTGCGAGCTGACCTACAAGCGCGAGTGGGACCTGCCCGGTGGCGTGGTCGAGGTCGGCGAGAGCCCCGCGACCGGCCTCGTCCGCGAGCTCGAGGAGGAGCTCGGCATCACGGTCGAGGTCGAGGGACTCGTGACGATGAACTGGCTGCCGCCGTGGGGCCGGTGGGACGATGCCTGCCTGTTCGTGTTCGACCTCGGCGTCGTCGATGCCGCCCTGGTCGAGCAGATGGTCCTGCAGCGCACCGAGATCGCGGCCGTGCACTGGTGCGACCTCGACACGGTGCGCGAGCGGGCCACGCTGGCCACGACCGAGTTGCTCGAGTCGCTCGCCGAAGCCCCGCTGCCGCCCTACCGCGAGGCGCCGCGCCAGCCCGACCCGGTGCGCGACCAGGCGCGCTGACCGCTCAGAAGAGAGCGGCGGCCAGCGAGCGGCGGGCCAGCGCCACGCGCGGATCGGTGAGGCCGACGACCGAGAACAGCTCCAGCAGGTGCTCGCGGATGCGGTTGCGGTCGTCCTCCCCCGAGCGCTTGATGAGGTCGATGAGCCTCAGGAACGCGTCCTCGACGTGGCCGCCGGTGACGTCGAGGTCGGCCACGAGCAGTTGGGCGTCGACGTCGTCCGGGGCGTCGGCGGCGGCCTGGCGCGCCTGCTGCAGGTCGGCACCGGCCACGCGGCCGTAGAGCTTCGTGGCCGCGAGCCGCTCGGCCACCTCGGTGTCGCCGGGAGCCTGCGCCAGCAGCGCCTCGTACTCGGCGATCGCGGCGTCGAAGTCGCCCCGCGCATAGGCCTCGTCGGCCGCCGCGAACCGCGGGTCGTCCTCCGGCTCCTCCGGCGCGTCGACGGGCTCGCCGCCCGACGGCTGGGCGCGACCGTTCAGACCGTTCTGCTGCGCGAGCCGCACGAGCTCGTCGAAGAAGCGCTTGACCTCGGAGTCGTCGACCGTCCCCTGGAAGAGCGGCACGGGGCGGCCCTGGACGAGGCCCACCACGAACGGCACGGCCTGCACCTGGAGTGCCTGCGCGATGCCGGGGTTCGTGTCGGCGTCGACCCGCGCCAGCTGCAGCGCGCCGCCGTAGGCGGAGGTGGCCCGCGCGAGGACCTCGTTGAACTCGACGCTCTGCGCCGAGCGGGGCGACCAGACGCTCAGCACGACCAGGTGCTCCATCGAGGACTCGACGACGTTCTGGAAGTCGGCCTCGGTGACGTCGATGACATAGACCGCACCCTCGGGGGCGGGGGCGCCCCCACCGGGTGTGGGCGTGGGACGCGGCGTGGCCAGCGAGGACAGGTCGAACGCACCGGGCTGCGAGAAGCTCATGGCAACAGTCTAGGAAGGTTCGTCACAGACCGCGGATCGGCTCGGTCCGTTCGTCCTCGTCCGGCCCCGTGTCCAGCCGGCGATCGCGGGACGTGGACATCAGACGCTCGCGCCGACGGTTCTCCTTGTTCACCGCGTTGTTGATCTCACGGTCGACCGCGAGGATGTCGGGCACGAACTTGATCTCGCGCAGGCCCTGCTCCTGGGCCGCCGACTCGAAGACGAAGTGGCCGTAGCCGAGCGCCCGCCCCCACAGGGTGCGGGTCATGGTCATGTCGAGGATGCGGTTGATCGGCATCGTGGCGACCCGTGCGGTGAGCACCCCGCTGAGTCGCACGACCCGCCAGTTCGTGACCACGAAGACGTCGCGCCACTCGACGAACGCGCGCACCGCCGCGGCCACCGTGACGACCAGTGAGAGCAGCCACAACGCCTGCGCGGGGCCGGAGTTCCAGTGGAAGAGCAGGACCACCAGGCAGCCTGCCGAGGCCAGGACCGACGCGGGCAGTGGCCAGTAGACGGCGACGTGCTTGGGGACGATCTGCAGGACGCGCTCACCGCTGCGGGGATTGAGGCGCTGGTTCAGCGCCACGTGGTTCTGCGGATCGGGGAACGGCTCACGCAGGCGCCGCCAGAACCTCGTCGTGACAGCCGGAGGTGCCGGCTCGATGGCCGACCGCTCGTTCACGACGAGATCCTCACACGAGCTCGGAGACGAACACCCCGACCTGCCCGAATGCGCTGATGGCTGCATCGAAGGCCCCCCGAACGGCCGTCGCGGCGTCCTCAGGCGTGCTGAACAGGTAGTAGAGCCCGAAGCCCACCACGAACAGGATCACTGCCTTCTTCACCACGCCCACATTTCTACCGGAACCGCGCGCGCAAATGCGGGACGACGCGCGGGAGGCCGGCCTACGCTTCGGATTCGGCCAGCAGGGTGTCGGCGGCCGAGAACGGGTCGATGTCGCCGGCGAAGGCCCGGGCCGCCAGCGTGTCGAGCTCCTCGCCGCCGTCGACGACGAAGCGGCGGCGCACCTGGTCGAGCGCGATGGCCTGGATCTCCCGCCGAAGGCGGGCGGTGCGTCGGCGCGCCAGCTGGCCCGACGCTCGCAGGTGGGTGGCGTGCTCCTGCAGGTGGTCGACCAGCTCGGCGACTCCGGTGCCCTCGGTGGCGACCGTGAGGTCGATCGGACGCTTCCAGCCGTCCTGGCGGTCGGACATCGAGAGCATCGTGCGCAGCTCGCGGCGCGTGGTGGAGGCGCCGTCGCGGTCGGCCTTGTTGATGCAGAAGATGTCGCCGATCTCGAGGATTCCGGCCTTGGCGGCCTGGATCCCGTCACCCATGCCTGGCGCCAGCAGCACCACGGTGGTGTCGGCCAGACCGGCGACCTCGACCTCGGACTGCCCGACGCCGACGGTCTCGAGCAGGATCACGTCGCAGCCGGCGGCGTCGAGGACCCGGATGGCCTGGGGCGTGGCCCACGACAGGCCGCCGAGGTGTCCCCGGCTGGCCATCGACCTGATGTAGACGTCGGGATCGGTGGCGTGGTCCTGCATCCGGATGCGGTCGCCCAGCAGCGCTCCCCCACTGAAGGGCGACGTGGGATCGACCGCGAGGACCCCGACGCGACGGCCGCGAGCGCGCAGCTCGGTGACCAACGCCGAGGTGGTGGTCGACTTGCCCACGCCGGGTGAGCCGGTGAGGCCCACCACGTGGGCGCCACCGACCAACGGGGCCAGCGCCGCGCTGACCTCACGCAGGTGGTCGGACTCGGTCTCGACGAGGGTGATCAGACGCGCCACCGACCTGGCCTCGCCGGCTTGCGCCCGCGCGACCAGGTCGGTGACGTCGACGTTCCTGGGACTCAACTCCGCAGCTTCGGTTGAGGTCGGTCAGGCCTGCGGGACGCGGATGATCAGGGCGTCGCCCTGGCCGCCGCCGCCACACAGCGCAGCCGCACCCGTGCCGCCACCGCGGCGCTGGAGCTCCAGCGCCAGGTGCAGGACGATGCGCGCACCGCTCATGCCGATCGGGTGGCCGAGCGCGATCGCGCCACCGTTGACGTTGACCTTGTCCTCGCTGACACCGAGCTTCTCGGCCGAGACGATGCCGACCGCGGCGAAGGCCTCGTTCAGCTCGAACAGGTCGATGTCGGAGACGGCGATGCCCTCCTTGGCGGCCGCCTTCGCGATGGCGTTGGCGGGCTGCTCCTGGAGCGTGGAGTCGGGGCCCGAGACGTTGCCGTGAGCACCGATCTCGGCGAGCCAGGTCAGGCCCAGCTCCTCGGCCTTGGCCTTGCTCATGACCACCACGGCGCACGCGCCGTCGGAGATCTGGCTGGCCGTGCCCGCGGTGATCGTGCCCTCCTTGGAGAACGCCGGACGCAGGCGGCCCAGCGACTCGGCGGTGGTGTCGCCGCGGACGCCCTCGTCGGCGCTGACGACGACCGGGTCGCCCTTGCGCTGCGGGATCTCGACCGGGACGATCTCCTCGTCGAACACGCCGTTCTTCTGCGCGGCGGCGGCGAGCTGGTGCGAGCGGGCGCCGAAGGTGTCCTGGGCCTCACGCGTCAGCGTGTCGGTGGCGGCGTTGCGCTGCTCGGTGAGCGAGCCCATCGCCTGGTCGGTGAGCGCGTCCCACAGGCCGTCGTACTCCATGTGGTCGAGCATCGTGACCTTGCCGTACTTGTGACCCTCGCGCGAGCCCGTCAGCAGGTGGGGCGCCTGGGTCATCGACTCCTGGCCGCCGGCGACGACGACGTCGTACTCGCCGGCGCGGATCAGCTGGTCGGCCAGCGCGATCGCGTTGATGCCCGAGAGGCACACCTTGTTGATGGTGATCGCGGGGACGTCGAGCGGGATGCCGCCCTTGAACGCGGCCTGGCGGGCGGGGACCTGACCGGCTCCGGCTCCGAGGACCTGGCCCATGATCACGTAGTCGACCTGGTCGCCGTTGATGCCGGCCTTGTTCAGGGCGCCCTTGATCGCGATGCCGCCGAGATCGGAGCCGGACAGGGTCTTGAGGCCGCCCTGCAGGCGGCCGATCGGGGTCCGTGCCCCGGCGACGATGACGGAAGTGGTCATGAAACGTGCTCCTTCGGTGCGTGCGTTGGGGTCACTGTACCCATGGGTCCGGACTGTGCGGCCGGGCGTGGCTCACCTCACATGACGGGCGTGAGGTCGGGCTCGGGCCCGAAGCGGAAACGGCGGCCGCTGATCTCGCTGACGTCGATGACGACGAGGTTGTACTTCAGGGTGGGCACCCACGAGTGCAGGTCGCCCAGGTCGAGCTCTTCGGCCTCCGCCTCGGTCTCGATCTTGCGCGCGATCCCCTTCATCACGACGCTGTCCGCGCCGTCGCCGGCGACCTCGTCGACCTCGAACGCGACGTGACTGTCCAGCAGCACTCCCATCAGCTTGGTGCCCTCGGCCGTGCGGAACACGATCCGGCGTCCGGCCAGGGCGTAGTTGACGGGGAAGATCTCGGGCTGGCCCAGGACGGTCAACGCCAGCCGCCCGAAGGTGTGGTCGGCGACGAAGTCCCACGGCTCGTTCCCGGTCATCTCGGTGATCGCGGTGCTGTCCATACCCCATTGTCACCCCGGAAGCGGTCCATGCGTAGGGGTCGCCGATCCCGTACTAGGCTGCCCGGCATGACCAGCGAATCACTCGTTCCGGGCCACCTGCTCACCGCCATCGACCACGTCGGCATCGCCGTTCCCGACCTCGACGACGCCATCGAGTTCTACTCGCGCGTGTTCGGCCTCGAGTCGATCCACGAGGAGGTCAACGAGGAGCAGGGCGTCCGCGAGGCGATGCTCGCCGTCGGCGACTCCGGGTCGTGCATCCAGCTGCTCGCGCCGCTGAGCGAGGAGTCCACGATCGCCAAGTTCCTCGACCGCAACGGTCCGGGTGTCCAGCAGTTGGCGTACCGTGTCACCGACATCGACGCGGTCTCGACCACCCTGCGCGACCGCGGCGTGCGCCTCCTGTACGACACCCCCAAGCGGGGCACGTCCGACAGCCGCGTCAACTTCGTGCACCCGAAGGACGCCGGCGGCGTTCTCGTCGAACTCGTGGAGCCCGCCGCCGCGCACTGATCCCGGCGCGCGAGCCCAGTTTCCCGCCAGTAACATCACCGCAGACCACCTGCACCACCGACGCGAAGGATCCCCAGTGCAGCACATCCTCGACGCCATCATGTCCGGCGACCGCACAGCAGAGACGTACCAGAACCTCGAGCTCCCCGAGACCTACCGGGGGATCACCGTCCACAAGGACGAGCAGAACATGTTCGAGGGCGTGGCCACCCGGGACAAGGACCCCCGCAAGAGCCTGCACCTGGACGACGTTCCCCTGCCCGAGCTGGCTCCCGGCGAGGCCCTCGTCGCCGTCATGGCCAGCGCGATCAACTACAACACGGTGTGGACCTCCATCTTCGAGCCCGTCTCGACGTTC
This sequence comes from Aeromicrobium sp., assembly GCA_040514145.1. Taxonomy (GTDB): domain Bacteria; phylum Actinomycetota; class Actinomycetes; order Propionibacteriales; family Nocardioidaceae; genus Aeromicrobium. The sequence goes on along the minus strand of JBEVDF010000175.1, from coordinate 3,364 downwards.
GGGTTCCTCGAGCGCTACGGCAAGCTCTCGGAGTACTCGAAGCGCCATGACCTGCCGTACCACGTGGTCGGCTCCGACCTCGCCGGCGTCGTGCTGCGCACGGGCCCGGGCGTCAACGCCTGGAAGCCCGGCCAGGAGGTCGTGGCGCACTGCCTCTCGGTCGAGCTCGAGAGCCCCGACGGCCACGACGACACGATGATGGACCCGCAGCAGCGCATCTGGGGCTTCGAGACGAACTTCGGCGGCCTGGCCGAGCTCGCGATCGTGAAGTCGAACCAGCTCATGCCCAAGCCCGCCCACCTGACGTGGGAGGAGGCGGCCTCGCCCGGCCTGGTGAACTCCACCGCGTACCGCCAGCTCGTCAGCAAGAACGGCGCCAACATGAAGCAGGGCGACGTCGTCCTGATCTGGGGCGCCTCGGGCGGCCTGGGCTCCTACGCCACGCAGATGGCCCTCAACGGCGGAGCCATCCCCGTGTGCGTCGTCTCCAGCCCCGAGAAGGCCGAGATCGTCCGGTCCCTCGGCGCCGAGCTGATCATCGACCGCTCGGCCGAGGACTACAAGTTCTGGAAGGACGAGCACAACCAGGACCCGAAGGAGTGGCAGCGCTTCGGCAAGAAGATCCGCGAGCTCACCGGTGGCGAGGACCCGGACATCGTGTTCGAGCACCCGGGCCGCGAGACCTTCGGCGCCAGCGTCTACGTCACGCGCAAGGGCGGCACGATCATCACCTGCGCGTCGACCTCGGGCTACATGCACCAGTACGACAACCGGTACCTGTGGATGAACCTGAAGAACATCAAGAGCTCGCACTTCGCGAACTACCGTGAGGCCTACGAGGCCAACCGCCTCATCGACAAGGGCCTCATCCACCCGACCGTGTCGAAGGTGTACAAGCTCGAGGACACCGGCCAGGCCGCGCTCGACGTGCACCACAACCTGCACCAGGGCAAGGTCGGCGTGCTCACGCTGGCCCCCGAGGAGGGCCTGGGCGTCTCCGACGAGGAGAAGCGCGCCAAGTACCTCACGGAGATCAACCGCTTCCGCGGCATCTGATCTGCCATGACGCGAGTCCGCGGGCTGGATGCCGCTCGCGGACTCGCGCTCGTCGGCATGGTGGTAGCCCACCTCGACACCCGGATCGACTTCGATCCGGGTGTCGCTGCGTCCTGGCGCCATGTGGGCGACGGCCGTGCCGCGGTGCTGTTCGTCCTGGTCGCCGGGTTCTCCCTGGCCCTCACCACCGGCGGTGCCCGGCCGCACGAGGGTGAGCGGCTGATCGACGACCGGCTGGCCATCTTCGTCCGCGCGGCCGTCCTGGCCGCGCTCGGCGCGTTCCTGAGCGCCCTCGGCACGCCCGTGGCCGTCATCTTGGCCTCGTACGCCGTCTTCTTCGTGGCCGCGCTGCCGTTCCTGCGGTCGCCGGTGCCGGTGCTGATCGGCGTGGGCTCCGTCCTGGGAGTGGGCGGCCCGGTGATCATCGCGTGGCTCGTCGAACGGGTACCCGAGCTCGCCACCAGTCCGGTCGGCGAGCTGTTCGTGGGAATGCCCTACCCGGCGATCCAGTGGACCGGCTTCCTGCTCGTCGGGCTGGGCCTGGGTCGCAGCCGGATCGGCGAGTCGACGCTCTACGTGCTGGGCTTCGCCGGGCTCGGCGTCGGCATCGTCCTGCACCAGCTCATGCTCGACCTCCTGCAGCACACGCTGGCCGACCCGGCCGCGCGCGACAGCCTGGTGCTCGCCCGGCTGATGTCCGACCACCGCTCGCAGAACCCCGTGGAGGCCGCCTCGGTGCTGGCGATCGGTGTCGGCGTGCTGGCCCTGCTGATCGCGCTCACGCCGCGGGCCCGCGGGCTGACCTATCCCTTCGAGGCCGTCGGCCGGATGGCGCTCACGCTCTACGTCGGCCACATCGTGGCCTACTGGATCGCGATCGAGATCGATCCCGGCCTCGAGGCCGGCTCGGGCGCACTGGCGCTCTGGACGCTCGCCGTGGCCTTCGTCGTGGCGAGCCTGTGGTTCCTGCGCTTCTCCCGAGGGCCCCTCGAATGGACGCTGCACCGGATCGTGCGGGCCACCCTGGGACCGCGCGACGGCCTCAGCGCGGCTGGTCCTTGAACACCGCCGTGGTGCGGTCGGCGTAGGCCGACGAGTCGGCACGCTCCATCGGCCCGTCCCACTCGCGCGGCAGCGGCACCTGCGCCTGCGGGTTGAGGCGGCTCACGATCTCGTCGAGCACGCGCTCGGTGTCACCCACCCAGAGGTGCTTGGCGCCGTCCACGGCGATGACCTCGGCCTGCGGGACGGCGGCGAAGCGCTCCCGGGCCTCGGCGGGCCTCAGGTAGTCGTCGAACTCCGGCACCAGCGCCGTCAGGGGGCGGCCGTCGGCGGCCCACGCCTCCAGGTGCTCGGGCCGGCTGAACCGCAGGGGCGGCGACAGCAGGATCGCGCCGGCCACGTCGGGCTCCAGCCCGTACATGAGGGCCAGGTCGGTGCCGAAGGACCAGCCCACGATCCAGAGGTTCGGCAGCTCGGCGAACTCGGCGTACTCGATCGCGGCGGCCACGTCGAAGCGCTCGCCGTCGGCCTTGTCGAACTCGCCCTCGCTGCGACCCCGCACGCTCTCGGTGCCGCGCGTGTTGAACCGCAGCACGGCGATGTCGGCCAGCGCGGGAAGGCGATAGGACGCCTTGCGGAAGACGTGGCTGTCCATCATCCCGCCGTGGGTGGGCAGCGGGTGCAGGCTGATCATCGTGGCGACGGGGTCACGGTCGGCGGGCAACGCCACCTCCCCCACCAGCGTCAGTCCGTCGGCGGTCGTGAGCTCGATGTCCTCGCGTCGGGCCGGCAGCACCGACGATCCCGTGATCTTCACACGTCCATCCTGCCCGAGCCCGCGAGACGACGACCGGCGGCCGTTCAGGACTGGCGCTGCCAGCAGTGCTGGTGCCAGTGGCGGCGCTCGTTGATCCCGTCGGTCTCCAGCAGGCTCGGGACGTCGGGCCACACCACGAAGTGCGGGGTCGACGGCGGGATCAGCTGGTCGCAGCCAGGACAGCGGTAGGCGTAGGTGGACGTGGCGCCGGTGATGAACCGCTGCCAGAAGTCGCCAGAGCGGCGGTGCACGAGCTCCTCGCGCGGCGCCGGGGGTTCGCGACGGGCGGCCCGGGCGGCGGCTACCTTACGACGCGACATGGCCCCGATCCTACCGATCGGGGCCATGCGCGAGGTGCGTGCGGGTGCGGCTCAGTAGGTGTGGAAGCCGGCCTTGGTCTTGCGCCCGAGCTTGCCGTCGGCGACGACCTGCTTGAGCGACTCGGCCGGCTGCCAGCCTTCGTGGCCGAACGTGTCGAAGAGCGTCTCC
>JBEVDF010000007.1:0-2632 GCA_040514145.1 Aeromicrobium sp. | reverse complement strand
CCTCGCCGGTGATCGTGCCGCCGAGCTCGTCCAGGTAGGTCCACCCGCGACCCGCGCGGCGCCGGGTCCAGCCCCGGGTGCGGGTCGTCACGCGGCGAAGTCTCATGTTCCGCACCCTAAGTCGGTCGGCGCGTGGGGCAAGTCGACGCCGCGAGCGGCACCTCGATGCCGCTGTCAGAGCGTCGCACTAGGCTCGTCGTCATGGCGGAAACACGGGGAACAGCGGTGCCTGACGACGATCCCGGCCCCGAGGCGGCCCGCGCCGAGGCTGCCGAGATCACCGAGCAGATCGAGCGGGCCCGCGACGCCTACTACGGGCAGGACACGTCCCTGGTCGACGACGCCACGTACGACGCCTGGATGCACCGGCTCGAGGAGCTCGAGCGGCTCCACCCCGAGCTGCAGGGCCAGGACTCGCCCACCTTGGTGGTCGGCGCCGCCACGGGAGCCACGGCCCTACCGCCGATCCAGCACGCCGAGCGGATGCTCAGTCTCGACAACGTCTTCTCGCCCGAGGAGCTGCGCGACTGGTGCGCCAAGACCCAGCGCGCCGCCGGGCGCCCGATCCGGTGGCTCACCGAGGCCAAGATCGACGGCCTGGCCATCAACCTGCGCTACGAGGACGGGGTCCTGGTCTCGGCCGCCACACGCGGCGACGGCCGCGTGGGCGAGGACGTCACGGTCAACGCGCTGAAGGTCGACGGCATCCCCGAGCGGCTCGCGGGCGACGGCCACCCGCCGCTGGTCGAGGTCCGCGGCGAGGTGTTCATCGGCATCGAGGAGTTCGAGCGCCTCAACGCGTTCCAGGCGCAGCTGCGCGAGCGGGCCGTGGCCGAGTCCCTGGCCCGCGGCGTCGCCGAGGAGCGCGCCACGGCCAGCGCGGCCCGGCGGTTCCCGGCCTTCGCCAACCCGCGCAACGCCGCCAGTGGCGGCCTGCGCCAGCAGCTCGACAAGAAGTCGGGTCTCGAGCTGGAGGCCGGGCGCGAGCGCATCGCCGTGCTGAACCTCTTCGTCCACGGCATCGGTGCCTGGGAGCGCCCGCCGGTCTCGGCCCAGAGCGAGGTCTACGACCTGCTGCAGGGGTGGGGTCTGCCCACCAGCCCCAACACGCGCGTCCTCGACGACGTCGACGACGTGCTCGAGCGCGTTGCCGAGCTGGGCGGCCAGCGGCACTCGCTCCAGCACGAGATCGACGGCCTGGTGGTCAAGGTCGACGAGCTGGCGCTGCACCCCGAGCTCGGCGAGACCAGCCGCGCCCCGCGGTGGGCGATCGCCTACAAGTACCCGCCCGAGGAGGTCCAGACCACCCTGCTCGACATCGTGGTGTCGGTCGGCCGCACGGGCCGGGCCACCCCCTACGCGCAGATGGAGCCGGTCCGCGTGGCCGGCAGCGTCGTGCGCCAGGCCACCTTGCACAACCAGGACGTCGTCAAGGCCAAGGGCGTCCTCATCGGCGACACCGTCGTGCTGCGCAAGGCCGGCGACGTCATCCCCGAGGTCCTCGGTCCGGTGGTCGAGCGCCGCGACGGCAGCGAGCGCGCGTTCGTCATGCCCGAGGGCTGCCCCGAGTGCGGCACGCCCCTGCGCCCCATGAAGGAGGGCGACAAGGACCTGCGCTGCCCGAACGCGCGCACGTGTCCGGCCCAGGTGCGCGGACGGGTCGAGCACATCGGCTCGCGCGGCGCCCTCGACATCGAGGCGCTGGGCGAGGTCACCGCCGCCGCCCTCACGCAGGGCACCGGCGCACCGCTCGACTCCGAGGCCGGCCTGTTCTCGCTCACGCTCGAGCAGCTCGTGCCGATCGAGGTCACGGTGCGCGACGCCGAGACCGGCGAGGCCAAGCTCGACGACAAGACCGGTCAGCCCGTGGTGCGCACGCCCTTCCGGGTCAAGACCGGCGAGCCGTCCAAGCAGGCCCAGGTGCTGCTCGACGAGCTCGAGAAGGCCAAGACGAAGGACCTGTGGCGCCAGCTCGTCTCGCTCAACATCCGCCACGTCGGCCCGGTGGCCGCGCGGGCACTGGCGCAGTGGTTCGGCTCGCTGGCCGCGATCGAGAAGGCCACGCGCGAGGAGCTGGCCGCGGTGGAGGGGGTCGGCGGGATCATCGCCGACTCGGTCGTCGAGTGGCTGGCCGTCGACTGGCACCGCGAGATCATCGAGCGCTGGCGCGAGGCCGGGGTCCGCTTCGCGATCCCCGACCACCCCGGGCCCGGGGCGGCCTCGCTGGGCGGGGGAGTGCTCGACGGGCTCACCGTCGTGGTCACCGGCGGCCTCGAGGACTTCACCCGCGACTCGGTCAAGGAGGCGATCATCGCCGCCGGCGGCAAGGCCTCGGGCTCGGTCAGCAAGAAGACCGACTACGTCGTCGTGGGCGAGAACGCCGGCTCGAAGGCCGCCAAGGCCGAGGAGCTCGGACTGACGATCCTCAACGAGGCCCAGTTCAAGAAGCTGTTGGACGGCGGCCCCGACGCCCTGGCCTGACCCGACGTCAGTCGGTCAGGACCGCGGCCGCGGCGCTCGCGATCGCGCGCACCACGCGCGGCTCCTCGTAGGCGTGCCGGTGGATCGTGTCGTCGGACGAGCTGCCGTCGTCGGTGCACACGACATCGCCCGTGATGCACGCCTCCACCGT
>JBEVDF010000269.1:0-11764 GCA_040514145.1 Aeromicrobium sp. | reverse complement strand
CTCGCGCTGCAGGTAGATCTCGGTGGGCAGCGCCCGCGTCACGCCCTGCAGGCTGCCGGCGAACGTCACGGTGGCACCGAACTCGCCCAGCGCTCGCGCGAAGGACAGCACCGCTCCGGCGACCAGGCCCGGTCCCACCAGCGGCAGGGTCACGCGGCCCAGCACCCGACCGGGCGCGGCACCGAGCGTCGCCGCGACGTCCGCGTACCCGGGGTCCGCGGCACGCAGGGCGCCCTCGAGGGTGATGACGAGGAAGGGCAGCGAGACGAAGGTCTGGGCCAGCACCACGGCCACCGTGGTGAACGCGATCTCGACGCCGAACGCCTCCAGGTGCTGGCCCAGCCACCCCCGCCGCCCGAAGGTGGCCAGGAGCGCGATGCCGCCGACCACGGGAGGCAGCACGAGCGGAACCAGGACGACGGCGCGGACCACCGAGACCCAGCGCCCCGAGGACCGCGCGAGCAGCAGCGACAACGGCACCCCGAGCACGAGGCAGAGCATGGTGCTGGCGGCCGCGGTCCGCAGGCTCAGCCCCAGCGCCGCACGGGAGGACTCGGTCGTCACGAGGCCGAGGAAGTCGCCCCATTCCACGCGCAGCACGAGGCCCGCCAACGGCAAGGCCAGCAGCGCCAGCCCGACGACCGCCGGGACCGCGATCCAGCGCGGGACGTCGGACCGACCGGTCATGGCGCGCCGAAGCCGGCGGCCGAGAGGACCTCGCGTCCCGACTCTCCGGTGACGAACCGGACGAACTCGTCCGCCAGCTCGTTGTCGTCGTCCAGGGCCACGACCGGGTAACGGCTGACGACCTCGTCCGCACGTGCCGCCTCGACCCCTCGCACGGTGTCGCCCGCCCCGATCACGTCGGTGCGATAGACGATCGCCGCGTCGGCCTCGCCGCTGGTCACCTTCCCCAGCACGTCGGTCACGGACTGCTCCTCGCTGACTGGGTCCACGTCCAGGGCGTTCTTGGCCAAGAGGGTCCGCGTGGCCGCGCCGCACGGCACCTGGGGTGCGCACACGACGACCTTCACGGCGGGGTCGGCCAGGTCGGCCAGCTCACGGACGCGCTCGGATCCGGCCGGCGTCGCGATCTGCAGCGTGTTCGTCGCGAAGACCTCGGGCGCAAGCGCGGTCTCGGAGGCTCCGGACACCCGAGCCATGGTCTGCTCGTCCGCCGAGGCGAACACGTCGGCCGGGGCGCCCTCGGCGATCTGGGCGGCGAGGTCGGATGAGCCGCCGAACGAGAGCCTGACCTCCACACCGTCGTGCTCGGCCTCGAAGCGCTGCGCGAGCTCGGTGAACGTCGAGGTGAGCGACGCCGCCGCGAAGACCGTCAGCGTGCGCTGCTCGACCTGGTCACCGTCGTCGCCACCGTCGCCGCAGGCGGCGACGGTCATCAGGGCGGCGAGGGCCAGGAGCGCAGCCGCGAGGCGCCTCACCCCTGCTCCTTCGGGATCTCGATGGCGACGTTCGTGGCCTTCACCACGGCGACGGCGACGACGCCCGGTTCGAGGCCCAGCTCGCGGACCGACTCCGTGCTGATGAGGGACACCACCCGGTGCGCGCCGCACTGCAGCTCGACCTGCGACATGACGCGGTCGCTCACCACCTCGGTCACGATGCCGACGAACCGGTTGCGCGCCGAGCGCCCGACGGCGGTCGGATCAGCGACCGACCGGCCCTCCGTCCGCACGTACTCGGCGAGACCTCGCCCGTCCACGACCGTGCGACCGGACCCGTCCTTGGCCGCAGTCAGCCGCCCGGAGGCGATCAGGCGGCGTACGGTGTCGGTGCTGACTCCCAGGAAGTCAGCGGCATCGGCTACACGCACGTGAGACATGAAACCGATGTTAACGGCTCAAATGCGACTCGGTCAGGAGCAAGGGTGAGCAGATCCGTCGAGGAACACGTCCACGAGGTGGCTGAGGCGATCCGGGGCGCTGCTCGCCGGCGCTCCCAGGACCCGGCCCTCGCGCACCCCGTGTCCGAGAAGCTGACCGGACGCCTCGCCGCGCCCGCGGTCGCCCGGCTCGACGTGCCCGGCTTCGACAACAGCCAGATGGACGGGTTCGCGGTGCACGCTGCCGACCTCGCCCGGGCCGACATCGCCCCCGTGACACTGCCCACCGTGGCGCACGTCGTGGCCGGGGACGCACGGCCTCCCCGACTGGACCCGGGGTCCGTCGCGCCGATCATGACGGGCGCACCGATACCGCTCGGGGCCGACGCGGTGGTCCCCGTGGAGCGGACCGGCCCGGGCGACTTCGGCCCGGTGGAGGGCGGGGCACTGATCGAGTTCCGCGAGCCGGTCGAGCCCGGGACGTTCGTCCGCACCGCGGGAGCCGACGTGCGGTCCGGCGCGCAGGTCCTCGATGCAGGAGCGCCACTGCACCCCGCCGCGATCGGCGCGCTGGTCGTGGCGGGCGTCGAGTCGGTCGAGGTCGAGCCGCCCCTGCGGCTGGCCGTGGTGGGCACCGGCGCCGAGCTGGTCAGCGGCGCGGTGCCCGACTCGAACTCCCGCGCGCTGGCCGCGCACGCCCGCGAGCTCGGGCTCCCGGTGAGCACGCACCTGGTGCCCGACGATCCGGACCGGCTGCGCGAGGTGCTGGCCCGGTTGGCCGCCGACCACGACCTCATCATCACGACCGGCGGGGTGAGCGCGGGAACCCGCGAGGTCGTCCGCCAGGCGCTGGAGGGAACGCCGGGCGCGTGGTTCGACCACGTCGCGGTGCAGCCCGGCGGTCCGCAGGGCCTCGCGGCCGTGCGGCTCGGCGAGCGCGAGGTTCCCGTCGTGTGCCTGCCGGGCAACCCCGTCAGCGTCCTGGTCTCGTTCGAGTTGTTCCTGCGCGCGCCGCTCGCCCGCGCGGCCGGCCGGGTGGCGCAGCGGCCGTCGGGATCGGCGCCCCTCGCGGAGCCGCTGGCCTCCCCCGCCGGCCGCATGCAGGTGCGTCGCGGCACGCTGGGTCCCGACGGCAGCGTCAGCCTGGTCGGCGAGGCCGGCTCGCACCTGGCGGTCTCCTACGCGCGGGCCGACGTCCTCGTCCTCGTGCCCGAGGACGTCACCGCACTCGAGGCCGGCGATACCGTGGAGTGGTGGAGGATCGCATGAGCACCGGACCTGGCGACGAGCAGGACCTGTCGCACTACCGCGCCGACGGCAGCGCGCACATGGTCGACGTGTCGGCGAAGGCCACCACACGGCGACAGGCCACCGCCTCGGGTCTGCTGCGGACCCGACCCGACGTCGTCGAGCGGATCATGAGCGGCGACCTCCCCAAGGGCGAGGCGCTGGCCACCGCGCGGATCGCGGGGATCCTGGCCGCGAAGCAGACGCCGTTCCTGGTGCCGATGTGCCACCCGCTGTCCCTCTCGGCGATCACCGTCGACTTCCGCGCCCAGGGCGGCGCGGTCCGGATCGAGGCGACCGTGGCCACCACGGGTCCCACCGGGGTCGAGATGGAGGCGCTGACGGCGGTCAGCGTGGCCGCCCTGACGCTGTTCGACATGGTGAAGGCGGTCGACCACACGGCGCGGATCGATGCCGTGCAGGTCGAGGCGAAGACCGGCGGGACCCACGACTGGACCCGCGATGACTGAGCCGGGACGCCGGACCCTCGGGGTCGTCGTCTCCTCCACGCGCGCGGCCGACGGCCGCCGCGAGGACCTCACGGGGCCGCGGATCGCTCAGTGGGGTCGCGATCGGGGCTTCGAGGTGTCGGGTCCGCACATCGTGCCCGACGGCCCCGAGGTGACCGACGTCCTGCGGCGGCTCGTGGACCAGGGCTGCGCGCTGGTCCTGACCACCGGGGGCACCGGGTTCACCGACGACGACCACACGCCGGAGGCGACCTCCGCACTCATCGACCGTCCCGCCCCGGGCATCGCCGAGGCCCTCCGCGCCCGCGGCCTGCGCACGACGCCGCACGCCGCGCTCTCGCGCGGGGTCGCCGGCATCAGCGGGCACACCCTCCTGGTGAACCTGCCCGGCTCCACCGGAGCGGTGCGCGAAGGGCTCGAGGTGCTCGGCGAGTTCGTCGACCACGCCCTGGACCAGCTCGGCCACGGCAGACCGAGCGAGCGCCCCCTGCACACCTGAGGCGGCCGTCAGGCCAGACGCTGCAGCAGCAGGACCCCGTCGCGCAGCACGACCTGCTCCCCGGTGGGGGCGAACGCGGTGCGATCGCGCACCTCGGCGACCGCCGTGCGCCACGCATCGGCGGGCAGGTCGAGCATCGCCAGGTCGGACTCGGGTGTGGGGAAGTCCATCTGCTGCAGGTGATCATGGCCGCGCACGTGCGCCCACGGGGGCGCCTCCGCGTGGGAGATCACCAGCAGGTGCCCGCCGACCGCCACCCGCTCGGCGGCGGTCCGCAGGATCCGGGGACGGTCGAGGGCGACCGGCGACTGCAGGAACGACGCCGTGACGAGGTCGAAGGACTGGGTGAAGGACCACGTGTCGAGGTCGGCGGCCACCCAGGTGACCCGCTCGCTCAGGCCGGCCCGCTCCGCCGCCGACTCGGCGCGTGCGAGCGCCGTCGGGGAGATGTCGATCCCGGTGACGCTCCAGCCTCGTTCGGCCAGCCACAGAGCGTCGCCGCCCTCTCCCGCGCCGAGATCGAGCGCCTTGCCCGGGGTGAGGTCACCGGCGATCTGGGCGAGTGCGGCGTTGACGTGTCCGGACCACACGCCGTCGCTGGAGCCGTACTTTTCCTCCCAGTGCGCGAAGACCTCGTCGGCCTGTGCGGGATCCATGGCCTCGGAGTGGTTCACCCGGTTCAACCTACCCCCTGGACGCCACCGTGGAACCGGTCACGGCGCCACCCCTGCTCGTTCGCGGCGACCACCCCGTGGCGCTCGAGCTCACGCAGCGCACGCAGCACCGAGACCGGGCCCAGCCGCAGGGCCGCGGCGACCTGCTCGGGCGGTTGCGGCTCGACGCCCAGCCGCAACCACACCCGCCGCGCGGCGGGGCTGATCGCCGGCAGGTCGGCATCGACGACGCCGAAGGTGTCGGCCACCACGTCGCGGCCCGAGGTGACCAACAGCGCCTTGCCGTCGCGGACCGCGAGGTGGGTGCCGCACGAGGTCTGGGACGTGATCGGGCCGGGCACGACCATCGTGGTGCGGCCCAGCTGGTCGGCCCAGTGCAGGGTGTTGAGCGAGCCGCTGCGACGGGCCGCCTCGACGACGACCACCCCGACGCTCAGCGCCGCGATGATGCGGTTGCGCACGAGGAAGCGGTGCCGTTGGGGCTCGGCGCCGGGGGCGAACTCGCTGATCACCAGGCCTTCCTCGCCGATTCGGCGCAACAGCGCCGCGTGGGCGCGCGGGTAGTCGACGTCGACGCCGCACGCCAGCACCGCCACGGTGGGCCCGCCGGCGAGCAGGGCGCCGCGGTGGGCACAGGCGTCGATGCCGAACGCGGCACCACTCACGACGGCGTGCCCCTGGTCGGCGCAGTCGGCGGCGATGTCGCTGGCGGCCTCAGCCCCGTAGGTGGTGCAGCCGCGGGCCCCGACGACCGCCACCGGCGCGGCGGCGATCGAGGTCAGGTCGCCACCGCCACGGACCCAGAGCCCGAGCGGCGCGCCGGCCACCTGCCCGATGCCGTCGACGTGGTCGAGGTCGTCGAGGGCCACCGGCCACGCCGAGGAGCCGGGGACGACCCACCGCCCTCCGGCCTCCTCGGCCCTGCGCAGTGCGTGATCGGCCCGGCGGGGCGCCTGCGCCGCGGCCTCGTGCCACGGGTCGGGGATCTCGGGGCCGCCCCGGACGACCGCGTGCCAGAGCTCGACGGGGTCGCACCGCTCGCGCCATGCCACGAGGCGGGGGTCGCCGGCCTCGACGACGAGCGAGAGCAGCAGCCGGGTGCGGGACTGGCTCCTGGTCATGCGGCCTCCAGGAGGCCGAGGAGCTCGCCGCCAATGGCACTGCCCCGCCGCAGATCCAGGGCGGCCTGCACGTCGTCGATCGTCGGTCGGTCGTGCCCGCAGAGGTCCGCGATGCTCCACGCGAGCCGCAGCACGCGGTCAGCCGATCGCGGCGTGACCTTGTGCCCGCGCACCTGCTGTTCGAGCATCCGGCTGCCGTCGTCGTGGGCCGGCCACGCCTTGCGCAGCTCCACCCCGGGCACGGCCGCGTTGACGCGCCACGGCGTGTCCACGAGGCGCCGGCGCTGGCGGCGACGGGCCTCCGCCACGCGCCCGGCCAGCTCAGCGGTCGTGGGTCGCGTGAGGAGACCGTGCGCGAGATCGCGGCGCGACGGCTCCACCAGGGTGCGGTGGATGTCGATGCGGTCGCGGATCGGGCCGGACAGCCGGTCGGCGTAGCGACGCCGCGTGGCGGCCGGGCACTCGCACCGCTGCATCACCGAGCCCGCGTGCCCACACGGGCAGGGGTTGGTGGCGAGCACCAGCTGGAAGCGGGCCGGGAACACGGCCGTCTGGGCGGCCCGCGACACCACGACCTGACCGCTCTCCAGCGGCTGCCGCAGGGCCTCGAGGACGTTGCTCGCGAACTCAGGCGCCTCGTCGAGGAAGAGGACCCCGTGGTGGGCCAGCGACATCGCACCCGGCCGCACGACCCGGCTGCCACCGCCCACCACGGCCGCCGCGCTGGCGGTGTGGTGGGGCTCGAGGAACGGGGGCCGCACCAGCATCGGCAGGTCGGACGGCAGGACGCCCGCCAGGGAGTGCAACGCGCTGACCTCGAGCGAGTCGTTCGGGTCCAGGTCGGGCAGCAGGGCGGGCAGACGCTGCGCGAGCATCGTCTTGCCCACCCCGGGCGGCCCCGTGAGCAACAGGTGGTGACCGCCGCTCGCGGCGATCACCGTGGCCAGGCAGGCGTCGTCCTGGCCGACGACGTCGGTGAGGTCGAGCTCGCCCGAGGGTGTGACCCCGTTCCAGCCGTCCCCTGTCTCGCTCAGCGGCGGCACGGGCGGGTCATCGGGCTCCTCCTCGCCGCGCAGCATCGCGACGACCTGGCGCAACGACCGCACCCCGACGACGTCGATCGAGGGCACCAGCCGGGCCTCGTTCACGTTGGACTCGGGGACGACGACGCGCTCGAAGCCGGCCTCGGCCGCGGCGAGGGTGGCGGGCAGGACGCCGCGCACGGGCCGCAGGCGGCCGTCGAGTGCCAGCTCGCCCAGGAAGACCGTGCCCGACAAGGTCTCGACCGGGACGACGGCCTTCGCCGCGAACACGCCGAGCCCCATGGCCAGGTCGTAGTGCGGACCGCTCTTGGGCAGGCTCGAGGGCGCGAGGTTGATCGTGACGCGGGTGTCGGGCCACGAGGTCCCGGAGTTCACCACCGCCGACCGCACCCGGTTCCGGGCCTCGCTGACCGTGGCGTCGGCCAACCCCACCACGACCGTGGCGGACAGTCCCGACGCGATGTCGACCTCGACCTCGACCGGCCGCCCCGCGAGGCCGTCGAGCGCGATGGAGTGCACGGCCGCCATCACGCCACCCCCGCGATCCGCTCGACCCGGGGGCCGCCGCTGCGTGGGACCCACACCGTGACCACGTCGATGCGCACGCCGTCGGGACTGACCCCGTGGACGTCGAGCCAGCGCGCCAGCGACCGGCGCAACGTCGTGACCTTGCGGTCGGAGACCGCCTCCAACGCCGTGCCGTGGGTGGTGCTGGTGCGGGTCTTCACCTCGCACACCACCAACGTGTCGCCGTCACGCGCCACGATGTCGATCTCCCCGTGCTGGCAGGTCCAGTTCCGGGCGAGGATCACCATCCCGAGGCTTCGCAGGTGGTCGGCGGCGATGCGTTCGCCATAGGCGCCGAGGGCCTGGTTGCGCGCGTAGGTCATGGGACGAGCCTCCCGGCCCGCGCCGCCCGGGAGAAGGGCCCGCGACGGGCCTGTGGACGGCCACCGCGCCACCGGTGAAGCTGTGGACGAAGGTCAGTTCGAGACCACGTCGGCGGCGGCCTCGTCGCGGTAGCGCTGCGACAGCACGCGGTAGGAGCGGGTGCCGAACGCCGCGAGGGAGATCACCACCATGACGAGGCCGGCGAAGAAGAAGATCAGCGCGAGGCCGCGCGCGTCGCCGTACCCGACCAGCCAGGCCCACCGCTGCGCACCGGCCTCGGTCTCCATCATCGGGATCACCCAGAACTCCGCGATCGGCGCCACGAGGAACGCCGTGACCGGGGCCGCGGCCGCCTCGAAGGCCTGCGCGAACCCGAAGACCCGGCCCTGGCTCGCGAAGGGCACGACGCGCTGGATCACGGTCTGCTCCGCGGCCTCCACCGCGGGCATCAGCAGCAGGAACACCCAGATCCCCGCGATGCACAGCCACGCCGACTCGCGCAGCGTGAAGGTCGCGTTGACCACGCCCAGGAACGCCAGGACCCACAGCATCGTGCGCAGGGGGTTGGCGCCCAGGCCCCACCGGGCGATCACGAGGCCGCCGATGATGAATCCGGTCGACGCCACACCGAACACGAGGCCCCACTGCTCGACCGTGAAGAGCGTCAGCCCGTAGGGATCCATGAGGGCCATGAAGACGCCCTCGACGAGGTTGTTGAACGTCGTGAGCACGATGAGGGCGAACAGGCCCGGCACCAGCGCGATCGCGGCGAGCGCACCGCGGACGTCGACCGTCGGGCGCTTGCCGTCCGCGTCGGCCGCCGGTCGCGCCTCCGCGATCCGCACGAAGAGCAGGTGCACCACGGTGCAGACCGTGAGGACATTGGCGATGACGAGCGTCCAGCCCATCCCCAGCTGGCCGATCGCGAGCCCGCTGAACACGCTCGTGACGATGAACGCCAGCCCCTGCACCGTGCCGACGAGCCCGTTCGCGCGGTCACGCCGGTCGGCCGGGATCAGCAGGGTCACGAGCGTCGACAGCGCGATGTTGCGCAGACTCTCCACGACCGACCCGAACAGCACGATCCCGGAGAACAGCCAGAACCACGGTCCGGTCATGTCGACGATCGCCGCGGGTCCGATGACCGCGTAGATCACCCCGGCGACCAGGAAGGACGCCATCGTGACGAGGCTCGAGCCGACCAGCACGTCGCGCTTGCGGTGACGGTCGACGAGCGTGCCGAACAACATCGCGAACAGCGCCAGCATGAGCATGTACGCGCCGCCGACGACACCGGTGGCCAGTACCGAGCGCGTCTCCAGGTACACCCAGAACGTCAGCGCGAACCACAGGAAGCTCGTGGTGACGTTGGCGACGAGGGTGTTGACCAGGACGTGGGCGAACGTCCGCGCTCCGTCGTGGGACAGGGGCGGGTCGGACGTCATCGCCGATCAGGCCGGCGGCAGCTTGACGTCGGAGTCCTGCAACTCCTCGACGTTCACGTCCTTGAACGTCAGCACCTTGACGTTCTTGGCGAAACGCGCGGGGCGATAGATGTCCCACACCCAGGCGTCGGCCATCGTCACCTCGAAGTAGGCGTCGCCCGATTCGGAGCGCACCTTCACGTCGACCGCGTTGCACAGGTACAGGCGGCGGTCGGTCTCGACGACGTACTTGAAGATCCCGACGACGTCGCGGTACTCGCGGTAGAGCGACAGCTCCATGTCGTTCTCGTACCGCTCGAGTTCCTCGGCGCTCATCCGGCCACCACCTCTCGCGTCTCGGTCTGGGTCATCGTCACCATCGTCTCGGGCCCGCAGCCCGGCAGCGACCACGAGCGCCGGTGGTGGACCGACGGACCGTGCTGCGCCAGCGCCGCGATGTGCTCCGGTGCCGAGTATCCCTTGTTGAGCTCCCAGCCGTACTGCGGATGCTGGATCGCGAGCTCGACCATGAGGGCGTCGCGCGCGGTCTTGGCCAGGATGCTGGCGGCGGCGACCGCAGCACAGCGCAGGTCGGCCTTGATCATCGTGGTCACGGGCGGCACGTCGTCGGACAGGTCCGGGGGGCCGAAGAGCGCCGACTGCTCGGGCACGCTGAGGTAGTCGTGGTTGCCGTCGAGCAGCACGGCGTCGGGACGAACCGTCAGCTGCGCGAGCGCTCGGTGACCCGCCAGGCGCATCGCGGCGATGATCCCGTACTCGTCGATCTCGGCCGGGCTCGCGTGACCGACACCGTGGACGGGCGCCCACCGGCGGATCTTCGGCACGAGCGCCTCACGCGCGGCGGGGCTGAGCAGCTTGCTGTCGCGCACGCCCTGGGGCGCGGTGCGGGTCTGTTCGGTCACCAGGACCATGCCGATCGTGACGGGCCCACTGAGCGCGCCGCGGCCGACCTCGTCGCTGCAGGCCAGGGCCGTGCGCCCCGCGCGCAGCATCTGGCGCTCGACGCGCAGCGACGGCGCCGGGCTCACGGGACCTCGTCGAACGCGTCGGAGCCTTCGATCGTGCCGAAGCGGTTGAGCGGCCACACCCTCAACCATGCCTTGCCGACCACGTCGTCGTCAGCGATGAATCCTCCCCCGGGCTCGCCGAGGTGGGCACGGGAGTCGGCCGAGTTGCCCCGGTTGTCGCCCTGAACCCACAGGTAGCCCTTGGGGACCTTCACGTCGAAGGTCTGGTCGGCGTTGACCGACTGGTCGGCCAGGTAGGGCTCGTCGATCGGCTCGCCGTTGACCGTGGTGCGGCCCTCGGCGTCACAGCAGACCACGCGGTCGCCGCCGGTGCCCACGACCCGCTTGATCAGGTGCCCGCCGGACGGGAACAGCCCGACGATCTCGAGTCCGCGCTGGACGGCGTTCGACGACTCGTCGACGTCGGGACCGAGCCAGTTGCCCGGATCGCGGAAGACGACCACGTCGCCGCGCTCGGGTCCGCCGCTCCAGTACGACCACTTCTCCACGAGGAGCTTGTCGTTCTTGACCATCGTCGGGACCATCGAGTCCGACGGGATGTAGAAGGCCTGGAAGAAGAAGGTCTTGACGATCAGGGCCAGGACGAGGGCTGTCGCCACGAGGAGGATCGACTCCTGCCACAACGGCAATTGACGTTTCTCCTCGGACACCCGATGAGACTACCGGCTGGCCTCAGACGAACGGCGTCACGGTGGTCGCGTCACGGCGACGGCACGTCCTCGAACGCGTCGGTCGCCGTGAGGCGCGCGATCCGGTCGGCGGGCCAGATCCGGGCCCACACCCGGCCGACGACCCGGTCGGTGGGGACGAAGCCCCCGCCGGGTTGGTCCTGCATCACCCGGGAGTCACGCGAGCCGCCCCGGTTGTCGCCCTCGACCCACAGCATCTGGCGCGGCACCGTCACCTGGAAGGTCCGTGCCGCGTTCGCCCCGGCCTCGGCCAGGTAGGGCTCGTCGATCGGGTGCCCGTTCACGAGGGTGCGGCCGGTCTCGTCGCAGCAGCGGACCTCGTCGCCGGCCACGCCGACCACGCGCTTGACCAGGTGACCGCCCTGCGGGGCCAGTCCCACCGCGCGCAGGCCGCGCTGGAGCGGCGACGGCGCATCGAGGTCGCCCAGCCAGCCACCGGGATCACGGAAGACGACGACGTCGCCGCGCTGGGGCTCCCCGGTGCGGTAGGTCCACTTCTGCACGAGGATGCGGTCGCCCTTCGCCAGCGCGGGGACCATCGAGCTCGACGGGATGATGAACGGCTGGACGCAGAACGTCGTGACGGCCAGCGCGAGCGCGAGCGTGGCGGCCGCACAGACCAGCGTGGCGAACCACCACGGCAGCCGCCGGTGCGGGGCCTGCGGCTCGTCGGTCACCCCGGGATCCTAGCCGTGGACGTGCAACGACCCCGCTCCCTTGGGGAACGGGGTCGTCGCGGATCCGGCGAGATCAGATCTCGCGCTTCTCCTTGAT
>JBEVDF010000217.1:0-4150 GCA_040514145.1 Aeromicrobium sp. | reverse complement strand
CAGCGCGCAACGTGGCGTGCAACGTCACCGCGGTGAACCAGGTGGTGCAGCCGTGGGACCCCGACCGCGACGTCCTCGGCTTCATCCTCGACCCGACGCACTCCTACGGATTCTCGATGGTGCTGCTGGCGCTCATGCGCTCGGTGCCGCTGCTGATGACCTCGGGCACCCTGCCGTCGCGGCCGCTCGCCGAGCTCCTGGACCACCACGGCGTGACGATCCTGCCGTGTGTGCCGTACTACCTGCGGCTCGTCTCCCGGCGCTTCACCCTCGGCGAGGACTTCGCCCCGGACCTGCGCATGCTGCTGCTGGCCGGCGGCGGAGTCTCCGACGCCTCGCTGGCCGAGCTGACGTCGCGATTCCGCGGCGGCACCCACCTCATGTACGGGCTCACCGAGGCCACGGCCCGCGTGGCCGTGCGCCCGCCGGGCGGCACCGCCCCGGCCGACTCGGTGGGACTGCCCCTGCCGGGCACCACGGTCGACCTCGTCGACGGCGACGACCGTGTGGTGGTGGGGCAGGAGGGCCGCATCCGGGTCACCGGGCCCTCGGTCTTCATGGGGTACCTGGGCGACCCGGTGCGCGAGCCCGGCACGCCGCTGGTCACCACCGACCTGGGCCGCCTGGACTCCCACGGTCACCTCACGGTGACGGGCCGCCTCGCCGAGATGATCAACTTCCGCGGGAACCGCGTCTCGGCTGCGGCGGTCGAGGCCGAGGTCGCCCGCGTGGACGGTGTCGCCGGGGCGCTGCTGCTGGCCGACGACACGGTGGAGGACGCCCAGTGCTCGCTGTTCGTCGAGCTGGCGCCCGAGGCCGAGCGCGAGGGCCTCACCCGGCGCGTGCTGGCAGCGGTCGACCCGCGCGGCCTCGTGCGCGAGGTGGTCGTGGTCGACCGCCTCGAGACCACGCGCACGGGCAAGCTCGTCAGGCGCCGCCCGGCCGGCGCCTGAGGGTCACAGCGACGTCAGCAGGTACTCCGCGTAGAGCGCCCGGCGCGTGTAGAGCTCGAAGAACTTCTCCACGTCCGTGGTGTGCAGGCCGAGACGCTCGGCGGTGACCGCCGGGTCCTCCTTCTGGTCCCAGGCCAGCCACAGCTCGTCGTTGGTGCGCACCGACGTGCCGTAGAAGTACTCCTCCTGACTCTGCGGCGCGCTGAACGTGTCGGTCGTGGGCGGTCGCTTCTGCACCGACTCGGGCACGCCGATGTGCGCGGCCACCTCGTACACGTGCGACTTCAGCAGATGGCGCAGCGGGAAGACCTCGCCGCAGCCGTCGCCGTGCTTGACGTAGAAGCCCTGGTCGAGCTCGAGCCGGTTGGAGGTGCCCACGACGATCTGGTTGCGCTCGTCGGCGATGCGGTAGGTGGAGAGCATCCGGATCCGCTGCTTCTGGTTCGTCGCGGCCATGATCGTCAGGAAGTCGCGGCCGCCGAGGCGGTGCATCGTCTGCTCGCCACCGCGGATCACGTTGAGGCGGAACGACTGGAGCTGCTCGTCGTGGCCCAGCGCCGGGTCGAACTCCACCGAGTAGCGGTCACCCGCGTCGGCGTCGAACTCCGGCACGATCCGCTGGACCACCGCGAGGCGGTCGTCGTAGCAGCCGAGCGCGTCCAGCGGCGCCGTGATGTCGCGCTGCAGCAGCTCGACGCCGAACGCGTCGGCGACCTCCTGCGCGTAGCCGACCGTCTCGCCCGAGCTCTCCTTGTCGGGCAGGGTCAGGGCCACGACGCGCTTCGCGCCCAGCGCGCGCACGGCCAGGCCGAGGCAGGCCGAGGAGTCGATGCCACCGCTGAGTGCGACGATCGCCCCCGTGCGGCGGAAGTGCCGCGCGGTGTCACGGATGGACGCGACCAGCAGGTCGGTGGTGGCGCCCACGTCCTCGAGGTCGATCCGGCGGCTCAGGTCCTGGATGTCGGTCATGCGGTTCCCCTTCGAAGATCGGCCCCCGCTTCCGCGAAGCCGTAGGTCTGGACGAGCAGCGTGGTGCTGAGGATCCACACGAGCGCGAGGTCGTCGTGGAAGCTCGTGCGGCTGCGGCGCGTCTTGTCGATGAGCCACGCCACGCGACGGGGGTCGAAGACCCCGGTGTCGGCCACGGCGTCGGGGGACAGGTACCGGTCGACCAGGGCGCGACCCGTGGGCGAGCAGAAGACGCCGCCCTCCGGCGCCGTGTACGGCTGCTTGACCCGCTCGGTGACCGCGCGCGGGAGGTGGTCGCGCACCGCCTCCTTGAGCACGAGCTTCTCGTTGAGCTCGTTCAGCTTCGATGTCTCGGGCAGGGTCAGCGCGAAGTCGATGACGTCCTCGTCGAGGAACGGGTAGCGGCACTCCACGCTCTGGGCCATGAACGGGCGGTCGCACTGGGTGGCCAGCAGCGACGTGCCCAGGAAGTAGGTGGCCTCGAGGTACTGCGCCTTCTCGACCGTGGACCAGCCGTGGAAGGCATCGGGCAACCGATCGCGCACGCGGCCCAGGGTCCCCTCCAGCGAGACCTGCTCGCGCAGCGGCTCGGCGAGGTACTGGGTGATCCGGAAGGCCGCCGACCAGCGGTGCAGGTGGGAGAACACGGGGTCGTCGCGATGCTCGAGGCCGCGCTCGTAGAACGCAGCGCTCGCCCCGCGCCCGAGCTGCTCCTGGTGGGCGAGGGCCTTCTCGAGCATCCGGGCGAAGGCCGGCGAGTCGGGATCGGCGGCCCATGCGTCGCGGATGGACGCCACCTTGAACACGTCGTACCCACAGAACAGCTCGTCGGCGCCCTCTCCGCTGAGCACGGCACGCGAGCCGCTGTGCTTGATCCGCTCGGCCAGCGCGATCGACGAGCCCGGGGCGGTGCGCATGAGGGGGAGCTCGGCGTGGCGCGTGATCAGCTCGAGGGCCGCGGCCACGGACTCGTCGTCGCAGACGATGGCGTCGTGGTGGGTGCCGAAGTGGTCGGAGACCAGCGCCTGGAAGGGCGCCTCGTTGAGGCCTTCCTGCGCGAACTGGATCGAGAAGCTGTCGATCGTCTGGTCGGGCCGGATCGATCGCAGGGCCGCGAGCACGGCGCTGGAGTCCAGGCCGCCGGACAGCAGCACCGCCGGGTCGCCGTAATGGGGGACCCGACGCTCGACCGCGGCGGTGAGCAGCGTGAGCAGCTCCTTGGCCTGCTCGTCGATGCTGCGGTCGTCACGCTGATCGGCGAAGGCGAAGCCCCAGTACCGCGAGGTGGTCTCGTGGCCGTCGTGGGACTCCACGAACCCACCGGCCGGGACCGAGGAGACGCCGTGGAACGCGGTGCGCCCCGGGTGCAGGCCCCACAGCACGCCCGCGTCGACGATGTCGGGCAGTGACATCGGAGTGCGCAGCCCGGCGTCGGCGAAGGCCTTGATCTCGGAGGCGAAGATCAGCTCGCCGGCGGGGGTCCTGGTCCAGAACAGCGGCACGATGCCGAGCCGGTCGCGCGCCAGCAGCAGCCGGCGGCGGTCGGCGTCCCAGAACGCGATGGCGAACTGGCCGCGGAAGCGCGCGAAGGCCTCGGTGCCCCACTCCATCAGGGCGTGCAGCACGACCTCGGTGTCGCCGGCGGTGCGGAAGGAGTGGCCGGCGGCCTCCAGCGCGGACCGCAGCTCAGCGAAGTTGTAGACCTCCCCGTTGAACGACAGGAGGTAGCGGCCCGCATCGTCGGCCATCGGCTGGCGCGACGTGGGCATGTCGACCAGGGCGAGCCGGACCGTGCCGAAGTGCGCGGCGCCGGAACTGGTGGAGAGGCTCTCGTCGGGGCCGCGGTGGGCGATGCTGGCCAGCATCCGCTCCACCGACCGCAGTCGGTGGGCGTCGTCGTGGGCCGCTGCTGCGACGATCCCCGCAATTCCGCACATGGCCGGTCCGGGGGCGGTTCAGCTGTGCTGCACGATGAAGTCGACGACGGAGTCCACGGAGGCGAAGGTGGCCCGGGTCTCCTCCTCGGCGGCCAGCGGCCGCCCGATGCGGTCCTCGACGAACACGGCGACCTCGGCGATGCCGAGCGAGTCCAGGACGTCGTCCACCAGCGGGGAGTCGTCCCTCAGCTCGTCCGGATCGAGGGGGATGAGCTCTCCGAGGATCAACTCGCGCAGCTCGGTCACCAGGTCATCTCGCGCGGCCATGGGCACTCCTTCATCTTCTGTCAC
>JBEVDF010000214.1:0-3848 GCA_040514145.1 Aeromicrobium sp. | reverse complement strand
CCGGAGGCGACGACCGGCTTGTCGGTCTGCTCGCACACCTGACGGAGCAGGTCGAGGTTCGGGCCGGTCAGGGTGCCGTCCTTCGTGACGTCGGTGACCACGTAGCGCGCGCAGCCGTCGGCGTCGAGGCGGGCCAGCACCTCGAACAGGTCGCCGCCCTCCTTCGTCCAGCCCCGCGCGGCCAGGGTGCGGCCGCGCACGTCGAGACCGACGGCGACGCGGTCGCCGTACCGGGCGATCGCCGAGCGGCACCAGTCGGGATCCTCGATGGCCGCGGTGCCGAGGTTGACCCGGCGGCAGCCCGTGGCCATGGCGGCGTCGAGCGACTCGTCGTCGCGGATGCCTCCGGACAGCTCCACCTTCACGTCCAGGCGGCCCACGACCTCGGCCAGCAGGTCGCGGTTGCTGCCCTTGCCGAACGCGGCGTCGAGGTCGACCAGGTGGATCCACTCGGCACCGTCGGCCTGCCACTGCAGGGCAGCGTCGAGCGGGGAGCCGTAGGACGTCTCGCTGCCGAGCTCGCCCTGGACCAGGCGCACGGCCTGACCTTCGGCGACGTCGACGGCGGGGAGGAGTTCAAGAGTCACCCCGCGATCGTATCGACCGACGTCCGTAGAGTGAGCGGGCCATGAACGACAGCCACTCCGACCGCGAGTCCGCCGACTCCGACGACCCCACCGAGCCGACGGCCGTCACGCTGCCCCACACCCCGGCCGAGGACGTCCTCGGCGTGCTCACGGGTACGTGGCTGGCCTCGCTGGGCCTGCACCTGCTGTACGAGGCGCACGCCGTCACCGGCGGCACCGCCGGCCTGTCGCTGCTGATCACGTACGCCGTGGCGCTGCCGCTGCCGATCGTGCTGCTCGTGGCGAACCTGCCGTTCTTCGCGCTGGCACTGTGGAAGAAGGGCCTGCAGTTCACCGTCCGGTCGGTGATCGCGGTGGCGCTGCTCTCGGCGTTCACCGCGGTGCACGCCGAGATGATCCCCTCCCCCGATCTCACGCCCGTCTACGGCATCGTGACCGGAAACCTGCTGGCCGGCACCGGGATCCTCATCCTCTTCCGGCACGGCTCGAGCCTGGGCGGCTTCAGCGTCCTGGCACTCATCGCGCAGGAGGAGGCCGGCCTGCGCGCGGGGTACGTGCAGATGGCTCTGGACGTGCTGGTCGTCCTCGCGGCGGTGCTCGTGGTGCCGTGGGACAACGTGCTCCTGTCGGCGTTCGGCGCGGTCATCCTCAACATCGTGCTGGCGTTCAACCACCGGCCGGAGCGCTACCGCGCCTGAACGGGAGCTAGAGGGTGGCGATCCAGTTCTCGAGCAGGCGGCGGCCCGCGTCGCCGGACTTCTCCGGGTGGAACTGCGTGGCCCACAACGGTCCGTGCTCGACGGCTGACACGAAGCGGTCGCCGCCGTACTGCGTCCAGGTGACGCCCGGCGCCTTGAACGCGGTGCCCTCGGCGTCGAGGTGCCAGTCGCGCACGCCGTAGGAGTGCACGAAGTAGAAGCGCTCGGACTCGATGCCGGCGAACATCACCGTGTCGGCCGGCGGCTCGACGGTGTCCCAGCCCATGTGCGGCACGATCGGCGCCTGGATCTTCTCGACCGTGCCGGGCCACTCGCCGCACCCCGCGGTGCGGACGCCGTGCTCGATGCCCTCGGCGAAGAGGATCTGCATGCCCACGCAGATCCCCAGGACGGGGCGGCCGGCGATGAGGCGGCGTTCGATGATCCGCTCGCCGTCGACGCCGCGCAGGCCCTTCATGCAGGCCTCGAACGCACCGACGCCGGGCACGAGCAGGCCGTCGGCCTGCTCGGCGACCTCGCGGTCGGCGGTCAGGACGACGTCGATGCCGCGCGACTCCCCGGCACGCTCGACCGCGCGCACCGCGGAGCGCAGGTTGCCCGAGCCGTAGTCCAGGACCGCGACGGTGGTCATGCCACCACTCCGGTCACAGCGCGCCCTTGGTCGAGGGGATGCCCGTCTCGCGGGGATCGGGCTCGACGGCAGCGCGCAGCGCCCGCGCGAGAGCCTTGAACTGGCACTCGGCGATGTGGTGCGGGTCGCGACCGGCGATGAGGTTCATGTGCAGCGTGATCCCGGCGTGGTGCGCGATCGACTCGAAGACGTGCGAGGTCAGCGACCCGATGTACGAGCCGCCGATGATCGCCGTGATCTGGCGCTCGGGCTCGCCGGTGTGCACGAAGTAAGGACGGCCCGACACGTCGACGACGCACTGGGCGACGGCCTCGTCGAGCGGCACCATGGCGTTGCCGTAGCGGCGGATCCCGGCCTTGTCGCCGAGCGCCTCGCGCAGGGCCTCGCCGATGCAGATGGCCGTGTCCTCCACGGTGTGGTGGGCGTCGATGTGCAGGTCGCCCTCGGACCGGACGGTGAGGTCGATCAGCGAGTGACGGCCCAGCGCCGTGAGCATGTGGTCGTAGAAGCCCACGCCCGTGCTGATCTCCGTGCGGCCGGTGCCGTCCAGGTCCAGCTCGACGACGACGTGCGACTCGGAGGTCTTCCGCTCGATCCGTGCGGTCCTGCTCATCGTGCCACCGCCTGAGGAGAGAAACGGTAGGACGGCGGCACGATTCGTGGTGTTGAATCGATCGCTCGCTGGCGCTCGCTCATCGGGGGTCCACCTCCATCAGTGCGGCGCGGAACGCCTGCATCTCCTCCGGGGTGCCGATCGACACCCGTAGCCAACCGTCGGGTCCCGTCTCGCGGATCAGGACGCCTCGGTCGACCAAACCTTCCCACACCGCGTGACGATCGGCGAAATGCCCGAACAGGATGAAGTTCGCGTCGGACGCGGCCACGTCGTAGCCGCGCTCGGCCAGCCACGCCGAGGTCTCGTCACGGGTCGTGCGCAGGGCGTCGACCTGGGCGAGCAGCTCCTCGGTGTGCCGCAGGGCGCCGAGCGCGGTGGCCTGGGTGACCGAGGAGAGGTGGTACGGCAGCCGCACGATGCGCAGCGCGTCGACGATCGCCGGATCGGCGGCCAGGTAGCCCAGCCGTCCCCCGGCGAGGGCGAACGCCTTGCTCATGGTGCGCGTGACGATGAGCCGGGGGTGGCCGGCCAGCAGCTCGAGCGCCGTGGGCGTGCCCGCGCGGCGGAACTCGGCATAGGCCTCGTCGACCACCACCATCCCGGGCGCGACCTCGAGCACGGCACGCAGCTCCTCGGGTGCCAGCGCGGTGCCCGTGGGGTTGTTCGGCGAGGTCAGGAAGACCACGTCGGGCTGCTCGGCCTCCACCAGCGCGACCGCGGCGGGCACGTCGATCGCGAAGTCCTCGCGGCGGCGTCCGGCGACCCAGCGCGTGTGGGTGTTGCGGGCGTACTCGGGGTACATCGAGTAGGTCGGCGCGAACGACACCGCGGTGCGACCCGGACCGCCGAACGCCTGCAGGATCTGCTGCATGACCTCGTTCGACCCGTTGGCCGCCCACACCTGGTCGGCCGTCAGCCCGTGGCCGAGGTAGGCCGCCAGCGCCTCGCGCAGCGCCCACGCCTCACGGTCGGGGTACCGGTTCAGCTCCAGCGCGGCCCGCTGCACGGCGGCGGCGATGTCGGCCGCCGCCTGCTCACTCGGGCCGTAGGGGTTCTCGTTCGTGTTCAGGCGGACCGGGACGTCGATCTGGGGAGCGCCGTACGGCTCCTCGTTCCTCAGCTCGTCGCGGATCGGCACCCAGCCGGGAACCGTCACCTCTCGCGCTCCAGCCGCGCGGTGACGGCGGCGCCGTGCGACGGCAGGTCCTCGGCCTCGGCGAGCGTGACGACCTTGCGCCCGACGTCGCGCAGGGCGTCCTCGGAGTAGGTCACGACATGCATGTTCTTGACGAACG
>JBEVDF010000164.1:0-7771 GCA_040514145.1 Aeromicrobium sp. | reverse complement strand
CTGTGACCAGAGGAGGAGCCGTAGCCGCCCCTCGCGGTCGGCCGACACCCACTGGTGTTCCTTGCATCCCATGGCAGCGCGGTTGCGCTGGGAGCGCGTGGGAAACGCCCTGACAGTGGAGTTTACCCCGCCGAGTGTGCACATCCCGCGCGGGATCTGAGCTCAGCCACGCGTCGAGAGTGATTCCTCCCCACCCTGCGTGGCATCGCCCCGCCTCCCGCCGACCGCGGACGCAAGCACCAACGCTGCTACGCCCGCGAACGCCGCGAAGTACGAGTAGTCGGCCCGCTCGAGCCAGAGGTCAACTCGTGCGTTGGCCGCGGGATCATGATCCGGGTAGCCAGGGGGTCTCCAGTCCGTCAGCCAGAGCCACCACGCGGTCGCGCTGCACAGGGCGGCGAAGAGGCATAGCGCGATGGCTCCGTAGCCCCACCAGCGAAGACGCGGCAGACCGGAAGTTGCGAACCACACGAGGAGACCCGCGCCGCTGGCCAACGCCACTCCCATCGGCAGCGGCGCACCGAACTCGCCGTGCTCGTCCCCGTCCAACGAGGCAAGATAGACGCTGAACAGGCCAATCAGGCCCAGGAGCGCGACGCGGCCCCACCTCGGGCTGTTCAAAACCGCCATCTTCCACCTGCCGAAGTGTTGAATCTGGGTCGGACCTTGAGGACGTCAACACCCAACCCCTCGCTGGCGAGAGGGCCTGCCGACTGGCGCACATCGGAGCGGTCGAGCAGGGCGTTCGCGCCCGGACACACCACGATCTGGTTCTCCCCCGCCGCGGCGATCATGAGGACGCCCGCGCCACCAGCTCGGGAGTGAACACCGGATGCCGGACCGGAGCGTCGTGGTCCTCGATGGCCGCCAGCAGCAGCTCCGCGGCCGCCTCGCCAAGCTCGCGCGAAGGCTGCCGGACGGACGTGATCGGGATCGTCGCCGAGGCCGCGAACTCGATGTCGTCGTACCCGACGAGCGCCACGTCGTCGGGAACGGAGACGCCGGCGGCGGCCAGCGCCTGCAGCGCGCCGAGTGCAACGAGGTCGTTCGTCGCGAAGACGGCGTCGGGTCGCTCCCGCTTCGGCCGCGAGAGCAGCTCGGTCATCGCGGTACGACCCGACTCGACGAACATCGCCCCCGTGTCGACGAACTCGACCGAGACCTTCGAGTGCTCGGCCGCGACCTGCTGCGCGCCCTCGAGTCGATGCTTCACCTGGCGCAGCCTCCCCGGTCCGCCGATCACCGCGATCCTGCGGCGCCCGCGCTCGATGAGGTGCTCGGCCGCCATCCGGCCGCCCAGCCGGTCGTCGACCGACACCGAGGAGAACTCGCTCGCCCCCGACTTGCGGTCGACCAGGACGACCGCGGCGCCGCGCGCGTGCAGCCGTCGCAGCCGGTCGAGGACGTTCCCGACCGGACTGATCAAGATGCCGGCGACGCGTTGCTCCTCGAACAGGTCGAGGTAGCTCGACTCGCGCGCGGCGTCCTGGCCGCTGTTGCCCAGCAGCAGGGGACGGCTCGTCTCGGCGAGCTGGTCCTCGACGCCGCGTGCGACGTCGGTGAAGAACGGGTTGGCGACGTCGAGCACGATCATGCCCACGGCGCGGTTGGTGCCGGCACGCAGCTGACGGGCCGCGTCGTTGCGCACGAACCCGAGTTCGACGATCGCCGCCTGGATGCGCTCGAGCGTCGCGGCCGAGACCTTCTCCGGATGGTTCATGGCATTCGAGACGGTCGCGGGGGAAACACCCGCACGGGCAGCCACGTCCCGCACCTGAGCCACAGACATGCGCCTGACTTTACACGTTTCAATCCATGTGGGTTGACAGGTCTGTGACGCGCGTCATATCGTTTGGACCAGGCGTTAAATCGTTTTAATAACACGATTCACCCTCGTATCACTGCTCCCTGGAGACCTCATGAGTTCACGCTCCACCGCACCGGTGCTCGAGCTGGTCGACGTCCGCAAGACCTTCGGCTCGGTCGTCGCCCTCGCGAACGGCAGCCTGACGGTCCACCCCGGATCGATCCACGCGCTCGTCGGCGAGAACGGCGCCGGCAAGTCCACGCTCGTCAAGATCGTCGCCGGCCTGTACCGCTGTGACGCCGGTGACTTCCGGTTCCGCGACGCGCCCGTCGACTTCGGCTCGACCGCCGAGTCCAAGGACGCCGGCATCGCCGTCATCTACCAGGAACCGACCCTGTTCCCCGACCTCTCGGTCACGGAGAACATCTTCATGGGCCGCCAGCTGCTCGGCAGCGGCCGGCGCATCGACAAGGCGGCCATGCACGACGAGGCCTCGGCGATCTTCACCCGCCTGGGCGTCAAGCTCGATCCGCGCCGCATC
Source organism: Aeromicrobium sp. (assembly GCA_040514145.1). GTDB lineage: Bacteria > Actinomycetota > Actinomycetes > Propionibacteriales > Nocardioidaceae > Aeromicrobium. Next base: position 5,423 of record JBEVDF010000164.1, on the reverse strand, counting down.
GCCCGAGGCCTGTCGATCGCCGACCAGCAGATCATCGAGATCGCGAAGGCCATCTCGCTCGACGCGCACCTGCTGGTCATGGACGAGCCCACCGCCGCTCTCAGTGGGGTCGAGGTCGATCGTCTCTTCGCCGTCGCCCGGAGCCTGAGGGACGAGGGCCGCGGCATCGTCTTCATCTCGCACCGCTTCGACGAGGTCTTCTCGCTGTGCGACACGATCACCGTGATGCGCGACGGCGACTACATCGCCACCGCCACCACCGCGGAGACGTCGGTCGACGCGATCGTGCAGCAGATGGTCGGTCGCGAGGTCTCCGACCTCTTTCCCAAGACCACCGCACCGATCGGCGACGTCGTCCTCGAGGTGAAGGGCCTGCAGTCCGCGGGCGTCTTCCACGACGTGTCGTTCCAGATCCGCGCCGGCGAGATCGTCGGACTCGCCGGACTCGTGGGCGCCGGTCGCAGCGAGATCGCCCGCGCGGTGTTCGGGGTCGACCGCTACGACGCGGGCAGCGTCACCCTCGCCGGACGGTCCATCCCCGGCGGCAACCCGCGCGCGGCCATCCGCGCCGGCATGGCATTCATCCCCGAGGACCGCCGCCAGCAGGGCCTCGTCACGGAGGCGTCCATCGCGCGCAACATCGCGAGCGTCATCCGCGACCAGCTGACCCGCGCCGGCATCCTCACCTCCCGCGCCGAGAACGTCGCCGCGGGGCCGTGGGCCGGCCGGCTGGAGGTCAAGACCAACGCCCTGTCGATGAGTGCCGCCACGATGAGCGGCGGCAACCAGCAGAAGGTCGTGATCGCCAAGTGGCTGGCGACCAAGCCCCGCCTGCTGATCATCGACGAGCCCACCCGCGGCATCGACGTGGGCACCAAGGCCGAGGTGCACCGGCTGCTGTCCGACCTCGCCGGGCAGGGCATGGCGATCGTCATGATCTCGTCCGAGCTGCCCGAGGTGCTCGGCATGGCCGACCGCGTGCTCGTCGTCTCCGAGGGGCGCATCACCGGCGAGTTCAGCCGCGACGAGGCCACGCCCGAGGCGATCATGCACGCCGCCACCGCCCAGGCCGAGGAGGCTTCCGCATGAGCGAGCGCCAGCGACTGAACATCCAGGCAGTCATGCCGACACCGCCGTACTGTGCCCTTTCCACGGAGGTGGCGGCATGAGCGACACGCTCGTCCACCCGAGCGAGCAGTCGGCGACCAAGCGCCTGCTCAACGACATCCTTCGCTCGCGCGAGATCGCGATCGCCCTGGTGCTGGTCGCGGTGATCGCGGCCGCGACGGCGAAGAACCCGAGCTTCCTGTTCAGTGCGAACGGCTGGCGGGACCTGTGGCTGACGCCGTCGATCCTCGTGCTCGTCGCGATCGGCCAGGCCGTCGTGATCATCACGCGGAACGTCGACCTGTCCGTCGGCTCGATCCTGGGCATGTCGGCCTACCTCACCGGCACGCTGTTCGTCGACAATCCCGGACTGCCCATCGTCGTGGTGATGGTCGCCGGCGCTGCCCTGGGCCTGCTGCTCGGCGTGATCAACGGCGCGCTCGTGGCGTTCGGCCGCGTCCCCGCCCTGGTCATCACCCTCGGCACGATGTACATCTACCGAGGCATCGTCCTGACGTGGGCCGGCAGCAACCGGATCAACGCGTCCGACATGCCGAGGGAGTTCCTCAACCTCGGCACGCAGTCACTCCTGACGATCCCGGTGCTCACGATCATCGCGCTGCTCGCGCTCATCGCGGTCGGCTACTACCTCAGCACGGCCCGCGGCGGCCGCGAGATGTACGCGATCGGCTCCGACCCCGACGCCGCTGATCTCTACGGCCTGCGCGTGAAGCGCCGGATCATCGCGGCGTTCGCCCTGTGTGGCGCCCTGTCCGGCCTCGCCGGCGTGCTCTACGCCGCGCGCTACGGCACGGTCAGCTCGAGCGCGGGCAGCGGCTGGGAGCTGCAGGCGGTCGGCGCGGCGGTGATCGGCGGTGTCGCGATCTTCGGCGGCAGCGGCACGGTCTGGGGTGCCGCCATCGGCGCCATGCTCCTGCTCACCATCAACCGCGCTCTGCCCATCCTGGGCGTTCCCGACTTCTGGCAGCGCGCCGTCGTCGGTGCCCTGATCATCGGCGCGATCGTGCTCGACCGCTGGCTGTCGACGCGCCAGGAACGCAAACTCCTCGAGGCGAGGGACGAAGAATGACCACGACAACGACGACCCAGACGGTCCGCTCCTACCCGGCGTTCGACAAGCCCTGGTGGCGTCGCAACCTGGTGACCGGCGAGGCCGCGATCATCGCGCTGCTCGTGATCGTGTGGATCTGGGCGACGGCCGGTGTGCCGAACTTCGACAGCCCGCTCACGCTGAAGTACCTGCTGCTGGACATCACGCCGCTGCTGCTCATCGCCCTGCCGATGACGCTCATCATCATCACGGGCGAGATCGACCTGTCGGTGGCCAGCACGGTGGGCCTGTCCAGCGTCCTCGTGGGCATCCTGCACCAGGACGCCGGCCTCGGGATTCCCATGGCCGCGCTGATCGCGATCGTCGTGGGCGTCCTGTGCGGAGCCTTCAACGGCTTCCTCGTCGCGTACGTCGGACTGCCCTCGCTCGCCGTGACGATCGGCACGCTCGCGCTCTACCGCGGCCTCGCGGTCGGTCTGCTCGGCACGACCGCCGTCACGGACTTCCCCGAGAAGTGGACCGACCTGGCCAGCGCCACGATCGGCTCGTCGATGGTCCCGGTCGTGATGATCCCCGTCGCGGTCCTCATCGTGGTGTTCGCCGTGCTCCTGCACTTCACCTCCTTCGGCCGAGGCGTCTTCGACATCGGGCTGAACGACGAGGCGGCGCACTTCACGGGCGTCGACGTCGCCCGAACGAAGCTGATCCTGTTCGTTCTCGCCGGCGCCGTCTCGGCCCTGGCCGGCGTGTTCTACACGCTGCGCTACGGAAGCGCCCGCGGCGACAACGCGACGGGCATGGAGCTGCAGGTCATCGCGGCGGTGCTGCTCGGCGGCGTCTCGATCTTCGGCGGCCGCGGCGCCCTGCACGGCGTCGTCGCCGGCGTGGTCCTCATCGGCGTCATCTCGTCGGCGCTGCGCCTCGACGGCGTCACCGTGAACGTCATCAACATCATCATCGGGCTGCTGCTGATCGCCTCGGCGATGTCCACCAGTGTCCTGGGAGCCGTCAACCGTTGGCGCTCCCATCGCAACGCCACCAGCGGCGTGGCCAAAGAGAGAAGGTAAGAGATGAAGTTCCCCCTTAGGCGCGCCGCGGCACTCGCCGCTGTCGTCCTCAGCTCCGCGCTGGTCCTCAGCGCATGCGGTGGCTCCGACGACGAGGGCGACTCGAACGCCTCCGGCGACGCGAGCATCACCTTCCTGCCCAAGAACCTCGGCAACCCGTACTTCGACACCAGCAGCAAGGGTGGCAAGGCGGCGGTCGAGGAGTTCGGCGGCACGTTCGACGAGGTCGGCCCCCAGGAGGCCACGCCCGACGGTCAGGTGCAGTACATCAACACCGCCGCCCAGCAGGGCGTCGGCGCACTCGTCGTCTCGGCCAACGACCCGAAGGCCATCTGCGACGCGCTGAACGAAGCCCGTGAGGCCGGCACCAAGGTGGTCACGTTCGACTCGGACACGAACACCGACTGCCGTGACCTGTTCATCAACCAGGCGACGTCCGAGGGCATCGCCAAGGCGCAGGTCGACCTGATCTCCGAGCAGATCGGCGACAAGGGCGAGATCGCCATCTTGTCGGCCTCGGCCAACGCCACGAACCAGAACGCCTGGATCGACCTGATGAAGAAGGAGCTGGCCGCGAACCACCCCGACATCAAGCTGGTCGACACCGTCTACGGCGACGACGACGATCAGAAGTCGTTCGACCAGACGGCGGCGCTGCTGCAGTCGCACCCCAACCTCAAGGGCATCATCTCGCCCACGACGGTCGGCATCGCCGCGGCGGCCCGCTACCTGTCGGACTCCGACTTCAAGGGCAAGGTCGCGCTGACCGGCCTCGGCACGCCGAACCAGATGCGCGAGTACGTCAAGGACGGCACCGTCACCGCCTTCGCGCTGTGGAACCCCGAGGACCTCGGCTACCTGGCGGCCTACGCGGCCAACGCCCTGATCGCCGGGGACATCGAGGGCAAGGAGGGCGACACCTTCGAGGCCGGCAAGCTCGGTGAGTTCACCGTCGACGCCGACGCCACGGTCCTGCTGGGCGATCCGTTCGTCTTCAACAAGGACAACATCGACGACTTCGACTTCTGAGTCGAGGCCTCCCGAGGACTCCGGCCCGGCCGTTCCGACTCTGCCTCGGCCGGCCGGGGTCCCACCCACCACCCGAAGGGACGTTCACCATGGCGCGCACGTGCTTCCAGCTCCAGGTCCGACCGGAGCGACTCGACGAGTACGTCGCGCGACACGCCGACGTCTGGGCCGAGATGCGCGAGGCGCTCTCGCAGGCCGGGTGGACCAACTACTCCCTCTTCCTGCGCGAGGACGGCCTGCTGATCGGCTACCTCGAGGCCGAGCCCTCGATCGAGGCGGCGCAGGCCGCGATGGACGCCACGGAGGTCAACGCCCGGTGGCAGGCCGAGATGGCGCCGTTCTTCGTCGACCTCGACGGATCCCGTCCCGACACCGGCTTCGTCCAGCTGCGCGAGATCTTCCACCTCGACTGACCGCCCCTTCCCCTTCCTTTTCCGACCCTCGATTGAATCGAGACGATCGATCGTGAGAACCGAGACGACGATGATGAACTTCGACCAGATCGCTCCCCTCCTCGAAGGCCAGGCCATCGAGGTCCCCTCGTGGGCCTACGGCAACTCCGGCACCCGCTTCAAGGTGTTCGGGTCCCCCGGCACTCCGCGGACCGTCGAGGAGAAGATCGCCGACGCGGCGACCGTCCACCGCTTCACCGGCCTGGCCCCCAGCGTGGCCCTGCACATCCCCTGGGACCTCGTGGACGACTTCGCCGCCCTGCGCCGGTTCGCCGAGGACCACGGCATCGCGCTCGGCACGATCAACTCGAACACGTTCCAGGACGACGACTACAAGCTCGGCGCCCTCACGCACACCGATCCGAAGATCAGGCAGAAGGCCATCGACCACCACTTCGAGTGCATCGACGTCATGGATGCCACCGGCTCGCGCGATCTCAAGATCTGGCTCGCCGATGGCTCGAACTACCCCGGCCAGGCGGACATGCGCAGCCGCCAGGACCGCCTGCAGGAGTCGCTGCAGAAGATCTACGACCGGCTCACCGGTGACCAGCGACTCGTGCTGGAGTACAAGTTCTTCGAGCCGGCGTTCTACCACACCGACGTCCCGGACTGGGGCACGTCGTACGTCCAGGTGGCCGCCCTCGGCGACCGCGCGATGGTGTGCCTCGACACCGGCCACCACGCGCCCGGCAC